>CAKUHM010000001.1 GCA_934655835.1 uncultured Collinsella sp.
CCTTCACCGCAGCAAGCCAATAGCCATTGTATGCCCAAAAGAAGGCCCCGCTAACACCCCTTCCGCTTAACGGCACCGCCAAATGATCCCTCCGTCCCCAAGGGATCGTCGTAACCAAAAAAGGCCGCAGTCGGGATTCCCGGCTGCGGCCTTATTGCACTTGTGAGGTCAACTCGCTCGTTAGACCAACTTGAAACCCTTGCGCGTGCCCACGGAGAGGGTGTCGCCCAGCTTGAGGGCGCTCGGATCGATGTTGTAGCTCTTGGGAGCCACAGCCTTGCCGTTGATCTTGACGCCGCCGCCGTCGATGTCGCGGCGGGCCTGACCGGCGCTGGCCGAAAGGCCCAGGTCCTTGAGCAGGCCGGCGAGGTAGATCTGGCCCTCGTCGTTGACGGTCAGCTCAACGTGCTTCTCGGGGAAGTCGGCAAGCTGGCCCTCCTTGAACACACGGTCGAACTCGGCCTGGGCCTCGTCGCCGGCGCCGGCGCCGTGGTAGGTATCGCACAGGTCGCGGCCCAGAGCGCGCTTGAGCTCGTAGGGGTCGGCAGAACCGTCGGCCAGGGCGGCGTCGATCTTGTCGACCTCGGCCGGGGCGAGCGAGCTGGCCAGACGATAGTACTTGCCGATCATCTCGTCGGGGATGGACATGGTCTTGCCGAACATATCCTTGGGAGCGTCGGTCAGGCCGATGTAGTTGCCATAGGACTTGGACATCTTGCGCACGCCGTCGGTGCCCTCGAGCAGCGGCATGGTGAGCGCAATCTGCGGCTCCATGCCCATCTTCTCCATGAGCTCGCGACCAGCGAGCAGGTTGAAGAGCTGGTCGGTGCCGCCCATCTCGACGTCGGCCTTGATCTGAACGGAGTCGAAGGCCTGCATCACGGGGTACAGGAACTCGTGCAGGGCGATCGGCGTCTGGGACTGGTAGCGCTTGGTAAAGTCATCACGCTCAAGGATACGGGCGACAGTGAACTTGGAGCACACCTGCAGCAGGCCGGCCAGGTCCATCGACAGAATCCAGTCGCCGTTGTGCACGATGGTGGTCTTCTCGGGATCCAGGATCTTCATGGCCTGGCTCACGTAGGTCTCGGCGTTGGCCTCGATCTGCTCCTGCGAAAGCTGCGGACGCGTGGAGTTCTTGCCCGAAGGATCGCCGATCAGCGCGGTGCCGTTGCCGATGATGAGGGTGACGTTGTGGCCCAGGTCCTGGAACTGACGCATCTTGCGAAGCGGCACGGCATGGCCCAGGTGAAGGTCGGGGCTGGTGGGATCGACGCCGAGCTTGATGTTGAGGGGCTCGCCCTTCTCAAGCTTCTTGCGAAGGTCGGCCTCGGGGACGATCTTAGCGGCGCCCGAGGTGATGATACGCATTTGCTCGTCGACAGACAGCATTGGGTATCCTCCTTTTGCTATAGCACCCTCACCGGATACGGCGGTGCTCGAAGTTCATAAACCCACTAATAATAACCAAAACGGCGCGGCCAAACACCTACGACAGGAAAATCCTTGTCCTGCCGCAGGCGTCGATAGCGACCGGCAGACGCGTGCCGTCGCGCTCGACTAGATAGCGCGTCAGC
The DNA here is from genome assembly GCA_934655835.1 of uncultured Collinsella sp. The sequence goes on from CAKUHM010000001.1 coordinate 1,578, forward strand.
CGACGGCGTTGGCAGTCACGGCAATGGACCTGCCCCGTTGCATCGGTGGCACAGGTGCCCTCGGCGGTCAGCAGGCAGTGCTCGCACACCATAAGCTCAGGGCGGTCGGCATCGACGGGGCCCAAGACGCCGGGGCAATCGGCGAGGCCGGCAACGCGCCCGGCGTCGTTGGCGACAAGCTCGGCCGGCAGATGCACGCAAACCGCACCAAGCCCGCGCAGCCAAGCAAGCGTGGCACGATTCGCGCAGAACACCGGCGCTGCCACGTCAAACACCACGCCCAGCTCGCGAGCCATCGCCACCTGCCCCAAGTTGCGACAGACCACGCGCCCGGCACGCCGCATCAGCGACCGAGTCCGCTCGGCATCGCCCGCGCGGCAGACTTCGTCGAGCACCACGGTCGCATCGGACAGATTGAGCTCGTCATGCGGGTCGATATCCATCAGCTGCCAGGCAAAAGCCACGCGGGCGGGAACCCCCTGCTCCGGCGACTCCATCAGCTCCCCCGCCGACGCATCGCCATCCACCGCATCGCCTTCAAACGGCAGTACCTCGACGGCGCGCGCAACGGGCGCGGCCGCGTCCGCCTCGGCGCGCATGCGCTCCTGCACCGTCGCCGTCTGCTCCAGCACACCGGCGCTGCGAATCAGATAGACCTCGCAGCCCGCATCCACCTTGCGTTTGCAATGCACGACAACGCGCTCCCCCGCCGCGGCATTCACCGGGCAGGGTACCTGAGGCCAGCGCTTGGGCACGTCGGGCCTCGCGTCGGCGCCCGGATAAAACCGAATCTCGAGCGTATCGCCCGCAGCTACGGCGGCATCGAGCTCGACGGTCACCTCTTCGTGGCCCACAGCCACCAAGCGGCCCACGCGGACACCCTGGTTAATCGCGCGCTCAAAGCTCATGAGCTCGGCTCCCGATCTCCCCCGCAGATACGCATCGGTGAACCCGCGGTTGAACGACCTACCCAGATCACGCTCAAGCTCCGCCACGACGTCGGGCTCCCACGCGTCATCGCGCAGCATGTCGAGCGCACGGCGCCACACCCGCACCACGTTGAACACGTAGTCTGGGTTCTTCATGCGTCCCTCGATCTTGAGCGATGCCACGCCGGCGGCAACGAGCTCGGGCAGGTGTGCAATGCCCAGATAGTCACGCGGGCACAGCAGGCGGTCGCCCTCAACGGAAACAACGCTCTCCCCTGCCTCGTCCACCAGGTCGTACGCCAGACGGCACGGCTGCGTGCAGTCACCGCGCATCGCCGAGCGAGCGCGCCGCAGGGCCGAGAACTCGCAGGCGCCCGAGTAACCGATGCAAATGGCACCGTGGCAGAAAACCTCAATCGGCACGCCCGTGGCACACAGCGCGGCAATCTCGTCGACCGTCAGCTCGCGCGCGGTCGTCACGCGCTCGACTCCCAACTCGTCGGCAGCCAGTCGCACGGCCCCTTCGCTATGGACGCCCGCCTGCGTGGACAGGTGAATCTCGACCCCGGGAATCGCCGTGCGCAGCACGCAAGCCAGCCCGGCATCCGCCACGATCAGGGCATCGGCGCCCAGCTCCAGTGCATGCGCCCCCAGCGCCACGGCATCGGCCAACTCGTCGTCGAACACAAAAACGTTGAGCGTCACGTACACGCGCACGCCATGGGCATGCGCCACGGCGCAGCCACGCGCAAACTCGTCGTCCGTAAAGCCATGCGCGCTCACGCGTGCGTTGAAACCGCCCAGGCCCGCATAGATGGCATCGGCGCCCGCCGCAACAGCCGCGAGCATCTGGTCGAGTCCGCCCGCCGGCGCCAGCAGTTCGGGCAGCGCCGCCCCAGCGGCCCCAGACCCGTTCATACATTGTCCGCTCGGTCCCATCGCCCGAATCGCCATCGGCAAACTCCTTACCAAGGTATGCATTCACTCTGAAAAATGCCGTCTTCCAGCATACACGAGGCCTCGCGCGCCCCGTTTGGTTTATCGTGTAATAACTTATGTCCATCCTGCCCCGACGGCACATCCGCCGCCCGGCACGACATACCTGGAGGTCAATATATGGGTCCTCGCCAACGACAGGGACGCAGCCGTTCGAAGACGCATGCCCTGCCCATAATCCTGCTCTCGTTTTTGGGCTTTTTGCTGATTGCAGGCGTAGCGTTTGGCATCGGCATGGTCGGCAACGTCAACCGCTGGCTGTCCGATCTGCCCGACTACACCGACGCCAACGCGTATCTGGTGAGCGAGCCCACCGAGATCGTCGACTGCAACGGCAACAAGATCGCGAGCTTCTACACGCAAAACCGCAAGTCCATCACCAAGGACCAAGTTTCCCCGTACGTGTTGCAGGGCACCGTCGACGTTGAGGACGAGCGCTTCTACGAGCATGGCGGCATCGACCTGTGGGGTATCGCGCGTGCCGCGGTGGCAACCCTCGGCGGCGGCCACGAGGGCGCCTCTACGATCACCCAGCAGCTGGTGCGTAACACCATCCTGCAGGAGGAGCAGTTCGACTCGACCATCGAGCGCAAGGTACGCGAGGCCTACATCGCCATCAAGATGGAGGATATGTACTCCAAAGACGAGATCCTCATGATGTACCTCAACACCATCTACTACGGTCACGGCGCCTACGGCATCGAGGCCGCGGCCGAGACCTATCTGTCCAAGAGCGCCGCCGACCTGACCCTGAGCGAGGCCGCGCTGCTCATCGGCCTTCCCAACTCGCCTTCGCAGTACGACCCCACGGTCAACCCCGACCTGGCGCTGTCCCGTCGCAACAAGGTCCTCGACAACATGCTGCGCCTGGGCCACATCACGCAAGAGGAGCACGATGCCGCGCAGGCCGAGCCCATCACTCTTAACGTGACCGAGATTTCGGGCAGCGGCGTCGACGTGTACTCACAGCCCTATTTTGTCTCCTATGTGAAGCAGCTGCTGGAGCAGGAGTTCTCGACCGACGTGCTCTTTAAGGGCGGCCTGACCGTCAAGACCACCATCGATCCCACGATGCAGCAGGTGGCTGAGAATGCCGTACGCGAGCAGCTGGATACGCTCTCGCTCGACGGCCTGGACATGGGCATGGTCGTCGTCGACCCCAAGACCGGCTACATCAAGTGCATGGTGGGCGGCTACGACTACAACGCCGACGAGAACCACGTCAACCACGCCACGGCCAAGCGCCCCGTCGGCTCCACGTTTAAGGCCTTTACGCTGGCAACTGCTATCCAAAACGGCATGAACCCCAACGTCACCCTTAACTGCAACTCGCCGCTCAAGGCCAAGGGCACCACGACCGAGGTCCAAAACTACGCCAACCAGAGCTATGGCAACATCACGCTCAAGCAGGCGACGGCGTACTCCTCCAACACTGGCTATATACAGGTGGCAGAGGCCATTGGCAACAGCAAGATCATCTCGCTCGTCAAAAAGCTCGGCATCGATCCCGCCAAGGACAATATCGAGGATGTTCCCGTCATGACGCTTGGCACCGGCTCGATCTCTCCGCTCGAGATGGCGTCCGCCTACGCGACGTTTGCCAACGGCGGCAAATACCGCCAGCCGATCGCCATTACCGAGATCGACTCGCGCACCGGCTCGGTCCTGTACCAGCACACCGATAACCCTCAGCAGGTGCTTACCGAGGGTGAGGCCGCCGCAGTCACCGACGTCCTTTCTGGCGTCATGCAGGGCAGCGGCACGGGTGCTGCCGGCGCCCTCAGCGTCAATCAGCCCTATGCCGGCAAGACGGGCACCACCGACAACACCACCAACCTGTGGTTCTGCGGCTACACCCCGCAGCTGGCATGCGCCCTGTGGACCGGTTATTCCGCGGGTGAAATTCCCATCCAAAAGTACGGCACGGACCTGCTGGGCGATAGCACCAACCTGCCCGTCTTCAAGCGGTTTATGAACACCGTCCTCGCCGGCACCGAGCGCGAGGAGTTTGCGACCGGAACGGCGCCTACGTACAAGAACAACAGCGTCTGGAAGTTCTACGGCACCAACAACACCAAGAAGACGGAGAACAACGAGGACAAAGACAAGGACGAAGAGGATACAACGACCACGACGACCACAACGACCACCGAAACCACGGGCGGCGACGCCACCGGCGGCACCGGCACGACGGGCGGCTCTACCGGTGGCTCAACTGGTGGCTCAACTGGCGGCTCGACCGGCGGCGATGGCGGCACACCCACGCCTACGCCCACTCCCGACCCCTCGCCCACGCCTGACGATACGGTCGGCTAAGAAGTACGCGACTAAAGCTAACAAGGCCCCGAGCAGCTTATTGAACTGCTCGGGGCCTTTTAGTTTGAAGCGACCTGGTGGGCGGTCTTTATACCGGCAAACAAAAAGGGGTACCGACCAACGTCGATACCCCTTACAAGCCACTATGTCAGCGCACACAATGCCGAGCGCACGACCCGCACGCCTACTTGCGAGAATTGCTCAGCTTATTGATCAGCGCCTCGAGACGCTCGCCGTCCTCGGCCGTCTGGGCAATAACCAAAATCGTATCGTTGCCGGCAAGCGAGCCAAGCACATCGGGCAACTCTGCCGCATCAACGGCGGCGGCGATGCCGGAAGCCGTGCCAGGCTGAGCCTTGATCATAACCAGATTATCGGTACGCAGAACGCCCGTTACGAGCTCGGAAACCATACGCTGCAGGTGCAAGTCCTCTGCCAGAACATAGATGCCCTCGGGGAGCTTACGCAGCCCCATGTCGGCAATATCGCGAGAGACAGTCGCCTGCGTGCAATCAAAGCCCATAGCACGGAGCTCATCAACCAGCACGCGCTGCGTGCGGACATCCTTATTGCGCACAATATCTCTAATGGCATCCTGGCGCCCATTGCGTTTTTTAGCCATACAAACCCTCTCTCCAAAAGATGGCGGAGACAATCAATCAGTGATTGAATAGTTTAACGCTATTTGAAGGCTTTTGTGTATAAGAACGCATTTCGAAACAATTCTATGCAAGTTTGTTTCGTAATGAGCCGTTTAGGCGGTTTTTGCGCCCGTCCGGTTAAGAAAAGCTGCCAGATGCGTACACATCACGCAGCGCGCGGGCTTGGCGCTGGCGATCGGCCCAAACAACAGACCCAGTCCCCGATGGTTGTCCTTGAGCGCGGCGACCATCTGACGGGTTCTAGGCGCCTCGAGCATATCACGCATGCGGGCGGAACGCTCGATTGACGACACCCCATGCGGGCTCAGACACAAATTCTCGATGCAGGCGACCAGTCCGGCAAAGTAGAACTTTTGGCTTGCCAGCTTGAGCCGACCACCGCTATCTGCTTCCGAGAGTGAGTCCGCAAGCTCGTCGAGCGCTCGGGCGTCATCGGCTACCCTAGCATACATGGTGGGATCAAAGGCATCTGTAAGCTTAGGCGCCACCGCGTGGAAACAAGCGTCGCCGCAGCCGGAGACGCGCTGCGCCTGCGAGAGCGCATATGCCATAAACTCAACCGTACGGTACGCCTTGCCGTGTGACAGGCATGCCTCAAACAGCAGACGGCTATACATCACGCCAGAGGTCTGAACGACTAGGCCGCCTAAAATCAGCTGGGGCAGCCCGGCCACCATCGAAGATTTGCTATCAATGGAAATATGAGTAGCATCCAAGACGCGCGAATGGCGCTCTCGATGTGCATCATAGCGATCGAGCGACACCGTGGGGAACACTATGTCTGCCGCAGTATCGCACGCGATATCGACCATCTTGGAAAGGGATTGCGGAGCAAACCACTCATCGGCGTTCATGGCGATGATTTGAGAGCCGCGCGAGGCAGCAAAACCGGCACGAAGACACGCGCCGCGCTTCGCGTCCTCGACGTCAATCAAATCAATATGGATGTCCCTGTCGGCAGCAACTTGAAACGAATGGCGCACACCGGGCGCAGCATCGCGGCAGACAACGACAATCTGCAGATCATAGAGGTCTTGGTTCTGGATACTCTCGAGCGCGCGCATCGCATAGCTGGGCGAACCTTCTACCACAAGGATCACCGAAAGTCGCGGATGCGAACCACGTCGAACCAAGTTTTCCGTCCTCTCGACAGCAATAAATCAAACCGTGGTTCATGGTACACCCCGGCAATAAAAGCAATGAGACACCGGTTGTATTGCACGCCAAGAACAGATGTTGCACACGCGCAGCTCACAGATGAAAGGTGTCTACGTACGGTGCGCCAAGCCCTCCCCTAGTCGAGCACGGCAAGCTCGGCAGGATCGTAATCGACGCCCATAAACGTAAGGCCGCAGGCAGGTGCCGTAGGACCGGCGGCAGTACGGTCGCAGGCGTCAATAACCTCGCGCATCCACTCGGGATCGCGGCGATGCGTGCCAATCTCAACGAGCGTGCCGACGATGGTGCGCACCATCGAATGCAGAAACGCGTTGCCCTCGATCGTGAAGGTCAGGATATCCTCGCCAAAGGCGACTTCGTGGCCAAACTCGGCGCGCATCACGCAACGGTGCGTAGGCTTGCCAACGGCCGAGGCGACCTTGCAAAAGCTCTTGAAGTCCTGCTCACCCAAGAGCGCGGGGCAAGCGGCAGCCATAGCTTCAACATCCAGCGGATAGCGATGCCACCAAACCGCACCGCGTGAGAGCACGGGGCGCGCGTCACGATCGGCAATACGATACGTATACGTACGGGAGCGTGCGTCAAAGCGGGCAGAAAAGCCCTTACGAGCCTTGTAGACCTCGTTTATGGCGATATCTTTGGGCAGGAGGGCATCCATAGCCCGCAGCCACCTACGGCGCGTCAGAGCAAGTTCAGCGTCCGTTACGGGCACGCTGATGTACTGCGCCACCGCATGTACGCCGGCATCGGTACGTCCCGCACACGTCAGGTCGATCGGGCGGCGTAACAGAGTCTCGATAGCGCGACGAAGCTCGCCCGCAACCGTCGTCTGTCCCGGCTGCTCGGCAAATCCGCTATAGGACGAGCCGTCATAGGCCACACGAAACACCAACGTGGCATCGAGCTCGGAAATCGAATTGAAATCAGACGGCGCGGTCATGGGCGCTCCCAACAAACAATCAACGGTATCGCGACAAAAAAAGAGGGGTACGCGAACGTACCCCTCGAATATAGCCAATGCAGACGGAATGTCTACTCAGCGGTCTCCTCAGCAGGAGCCTCCTCGGCAGCGGTCTCCTCGACAGCCTCGACCTTCTTGGGAGCAGCGGCCTTCTTGGGGGCCGGAGCAGCCTTCTTGGCCTTAGGCGTGCAAGGCTCGGTGACGAGCTCCATGATAACGATAGGAGCGTTGTCGCCCTTACGGTTACCGAGCTTCATGATGCGGGTGTAACCGCCGTTGCGGTCCTGCCACATGCCCTGGGCAGCCTTGTCGAAGATCTCGGCAACGAGCTGCTTATCGCCGAGCTTGGCGATAGCCAGACGACGAGAGTGCAGGTCGCCCTTCTTGGCCCAGGTGATGATCGGCTCGACGACCGAACGCAGCGCCTTAGCGCGGGTCTCGGTGGTCTTGATGCGGTCGTTCTCGAAGAGGGCCTTAGCAAGGCTCTTCTTCATGGCCTTGGTGTGGCTCGCATCGGTGCCGAGCTTCAGGCCCTTCTTAACGTTGTGACGCATGGTCTAGTTTCTCCTCAAATATGCGAAGCATTAAGCCTTCAGGCTCAGGCCCATGGACTCAAGCTTGTCCTTCACTTCCTCGATCGACTTAACACCGAAGTTACGGATGTTGAGCAGATCGTTCTCCGAGAACTCAACGAGCTGACGGACCGAGTGAATGCTGGCGCGCTTAAGGCAGTTGTAGGAACGGACGGAAAGGTCCAGATCCTCGATCTGCTTGTCCAGCTCGGCGTTGTCGTTGGTGACCTCGGGAGCGAAGATCGAAGCCTCCTCCTCGACCTCGGGGGTCTCGGCAAGGTTCATAAAGGCGGCCATATGCTGGTTGATGATATTGGCAGCCTGGACCACGGCGTCGCGCGGGGCGATGGAGCCGTTGGTCTCGATCTCGAGGACAAGGCGGTCGTAGTCGGTGTGCTGACCGACACGGCAAGCCTCAACGAGCTTGGCGCAACGGGACACCGGCGAGTACAGCGAGTCGACGTGGATCACACCGATGGGATCGTTGTCGCGCTTGTTAGCCTCGCCAGAGACATAGCCGCGGCCATAGCCGATGCGCATGCTCATGGTGAGATGGCCGCCCTCGGTGAGCGTAGCGATGTGCTGCTCGGGGTTGACCAACTCAAACTCGGACGGAATAAAGAAGTCCGCACCGGTGACCTCGCAGGGGCCGTCAACCGAAATGGTGGCGGTCGCCTCGTCGGTCGTGCCGAGAGCCCTGAAGACAAGACCCTTGACATTCAGGACGATGTCGGTGACATCCTCGACCATGTTAGGGATGGTCATGAACTCGTGCTGTGCACCATCGATCTGAATAGCCTCGACGGCTGCACCCTCGAGCGAGGACAGAAGAACGCGACGAAGGGAGTTACCCAGCGTATCGCCGTAGCCACGCTCGAGCGGCTCGACGGAGACACGAGCAGACGTCTCGTTGATCTCTTCGACCTGAACCTGAGGCCTAATGAATTCTGACATGTATTACCTCCAGCCTCAGCAGCCCGGATGGACTACTTAGAGTAGAGCTCGACGATGAGCTGCTCGTTGATATCACCGCTGATCTGCTCACGCGTCGGCAGAGCGAGCACGTTACCAGACAGCTTCTCGATATCGACCTCGAGCCAGCCAGGGACCTCAAAGCGCTCGGAGGAAATCAGAGCCTCCTTGATGGGGAGGAGGTCACGGAACTTCTCGCCGACAGCGACGACGTCGCCGGCCTTGACGCGGTAGGACGGGATGTCCACGCGCTTGCCGTTCACGGTGAAGTGACCGTGACGGACGGACTGACGAGCCTCTTTGCGGGTGCGGGCGAAGCCAAGACGGAAGACGACGTTGTCGAGGCGAGACTCAAGGATGATCATGAGGTTCTCACCGGTGACGCCGTTCATCTTACGGGCCTTGTTGAAGTAGCCGTGGAACTGCTTCTCCAGAACGCCATAGATGAACTTGACCTTCTGCTTCTCGCGCAGCTGCATGCCGTACTCAGATTCCTTGCGACGGCGCTTGGGCTGACGGATAGATTCCTTCTTGCTGCTGTAACCGAGCTCAGCGGGATCGATCCCGAGCTGACGGCAGCGCTTAAGAACAGGAGTCCTGTCGATTGCCATATTGATACGATCCTTTCAGTTACACGCGGCGACGCTTCTTGGGGCGGCAGCCGTTGTGCGGGATGGGGGTCTTGTCCTGGATGCTCGAGACCTCGAGGCCAGCAGCCTGGAGGGAGCGGATGGCGGTCTCACGACCGGAGCCGGGGCCCTTGACGAAGACGGAAACCTTCTTCATACCGTGCTCCATGGCCTGCTTGGCAGCAGCCTCGGCAGCCATCTGGGCAGCGAACGGCGTGGACTTACGGGAGCCCTTGAAGCCCACCTGGCCAGCCGACTTCCAGGAAATGACGTTGCCCTGGGGATCGGTGATCGAAACGATCGTGTTGTTGAACGTAGAACGGATGTGAGCCTGGCCCACGGAAATGTTCTTACGGTCCGCGCGCTTCAGACGGGCAGCGCGAACGTTCTTCTTAGCAGTAGCCATCTATCTAGCGCTCCTTATTTCTTCTTCTTAGCACCGATCTGACGCTTCGGGCCCTTGCGGGTACGAGCGTTAGTGTGGGTGCGCTGGCCGCGGACCGGGAGGCCCTTGCGGTGACGAAGGCCGCGGTTGCAGCCGATGTCCATAAGGCGCTTGACGTTCTGGTTGCGCTCACGGCGGAGGTCGCCCTCAACCATGATCTGGTTCTTGTCGATATAATCACGGATGGCGTTAACCTCATCCTCGGTGAGGTCCTTAACGCGCGTATCCACGTTAACGTTGCACTCGACGCAAATCTTCGTCGCAGTGGTGCGGCCGATGCCGTAAATGTAGGTCAGACCGATCTCAACGCGCTTCTCACGCGGGAGGTCGACACCATTAATACGGGCCAACGTAGTCTCCTCTCTTAACCCTGACGCTGCTTATGACGGGGGTTCTCGCAAATGACGAGGACCTTGCCATGGCGCCTAATGATTTTGCACTTATCGCACATCTTCTTGACCGAAGGACGTACCTTCATCGTTCTTCCTTTCGGTAGCGCTCAAACTACTTCCCTACTATCTACTCGCCCAGCCGCAGGCGTTTAAAACTATGGCTGGTCTTCACACACAATCCGACCGTAGGTTGAGCTAAGCCTGCAGTCGGAAATGGAGTGCGTGTATGCGTGCCGCTATTTGTAGCGATAGGTGATGCGGCCGCGGGTCAGGTCGTACGGGGAAAGCTCCACGACAACCCTGTCACCGGGGAGAATACGGATGTAATTCATTCGGATCTTGCCGGAAATGTTGCACAGAACCGAATGACCGTTCTCGAGCTCGACCTTAAACATGGCGTTGGGCAGTGGTTCCTTTACCGTACCCTCGAGCTCAATTGCGTCTTCCTTCTTCACAAGCAATCATCTTTCTCTAGAAAACGACAGCGATTGAGTATTCTACAATACGCATGCACGTATCGTAATATCTTCGTAATGGCTCCACAACTTGGTGGAACTTGTTACATTTCTCCGCCTTGGAGAGAGCACCACGAGCCCTGAGCATCGGTGGTGAGAATCACCGGACCGTCGTTGGTGATGGCGACGGTGTTCTCGTAGTGCGCGGCAGGCAGGTGGTCGTTGGTCGTGACAATCCAACCATCGGAGCCCGTGCTCACATGATTGGAACCCATCGTTACCATCGGCTCGATGGCAATGACCATACCGGCCTGAAGGCGAACGCCCCTCCCCTTCTTTCCGTAATTCGGAACGTTGGGGTCCTCGTGCATCACGCGACCGATGCCGTGTCCCACGTAATCGCGAAGCACACCATAGCCGTGAGACTCGGCGAGGGACTGGACGGCATAGCCGATGTCCCCGATATGGTTTCCGGGAACAGCCTGCTCGATTGCAGCCTTAAGGCAATCGCGCGTGACCTCGCACAGGGCCTTGGCCTCGGGCGTGGGGGTACCGACGAAAAACGTCCAGGCGTTATCGCCAACCCAACCGTCGACAACGGCTCCCGTATCGATGGAGATGATATCGCCATCGCGCAGGATCATGTCGGGGTTGGGAATACCGTGCACCACGGCATCGTTGATCGATGCGCAAATGGTTCCGGGAAACCCGCCGTAGCCCTTAAAGGCCGGGGTGCCGCCATGCATGCGGATAATCTGCTCCGCGAGCTGGTCGAGCTCGAAGGTCGAAACACCGGGGCGAACCATGGCTCCAACGTGGCGGAGCGCCATCTTAGATAGCGCTCCTGCCTTCTTCATCTGCTCGATTTGCGTTGCAGACTTAATCTTGATCATAGACCGAGAGCCTCTTTGACATCCCCGTACACGGTCTCGCGAGCCTGGTCACCGTTGACCGACTTAAGCAGACCCTGGCCACGATAATAGTCGACGAGCGGGCTCGTGGACTTCTCGTAGACGTCGAGACGGTTCTTGATGGTCTCGGGCTTGTCGTCGTCGCGCTGATACATCTCGCCGCCACACTTGGGGCAGGTAGCATCGGCAGCAGTGCCGGTGTAACCGCAGGCGCGGCAGGTGCGACGCGAAGACAGACGATCGATGATGACCTCGGGGTCCACGTCGACCAGAAGGGCGCAATCAATCTCGCGACCCATGGCGGAGAGCTCGGAATCGAGCGTTACAGCCTGGGCGGTGTTGCGCGGGAAGCCATCGAGGATGAAACCCTGCTGGGCGTCATCGGCGGCAAGGCGCTCCTTGACAAGGTCGATCACGAGCTGGTCGGGAACGAGCTCGCCAGCGTCCATGTACTTCTTAGCCTGAATACCAAGCTCGGTGCCACCCTTGACGGCAGCACGCAGCAGGTCGCCCGTGGAAATGTGAGCGACGCCGAACTCGGCGACGAGCTCCTGTGCAACGGTGCCCTTACCGGCACCCGGAGCTCCGAGCAATACGAGGTTCATGAGCAATCCTCCTCTAGCCTATTTAAAGAATCCATCGTAATCATACATCTTGATCTGGCCTTCGAGCTTGTCGACCGTGTCGAGCACGACGCCGACCATGATGAGGATGGACGTGCCGCCAAACGCCTGGATCAGCTGGTTACCCGTGAAGGAGAAGATGATCGAAGGCACGATGGCGATGAGCGCCAAAAAGACAGCGCTGGGAAGCGTGATCTTGTTGAGCGCGTTCTTGATGTAGGCCGCGGTAGCCCTACCCGGACGGACGCCCGGAATAAAGCCGCCCTGCTTCTTAAGGTTGTCGGCCGTGTCGTCGGGGTTGAACACCATGGAGGTATAGAAGTACGCGAAGAACACGATGAGGACAACGTTAAGCACCCAGTTGAGCCAACCGGTCGAAAGCGCAGAGGCAACTGCCTGGATCCAGCCGATGCCGGGGAAGAACACGGCAATCTGGGCCGGGAAGTACAGCAGTGCCGAAGCAAAGATGATCGGCACGACGCCCGCAGTGTTGACCTTGATGGGCAGGTAGGTGGTCTGACCACCCATCATGCGACGGCCCACGACGCGTTTGGCGTAGGAGACCGGAATGCGGCGCTGGCCGCGCTCAAGGAAAACAATCAGCGGGATGACCAGCAGGATGATGGCGCAGATGATCACCATAGTGATGATGCCACCGGCACTGCCCTCGGTGCTGGAGAAGATCGCCTGCGGAAGACCGGCCATGATGTTCGCGAAGATGATCAGCGACATGCCATTGCCGATACCGCGCTGGGTGATGAGCTCACCAATCCACATGATCAGCATGGCGCCCGCGGTGAGCGTGCCGACGATCATGAGGTCGAAGATGATCTCGGGAGCGCCAGCGCCATTGAAGCTGATGCCGAAGCTCTTAAAGAGGAAGAGGTAACCCACGGAGTTGAGGATTGCCAGAGCCAGGGTGAGGTAACGCGAATACTGCGTAATCTTGGTCTGACCGACCTCGCCCTCGCGGGCAAGCTCATGCAGGGAAGGCACAACGGCCTGGAGCATCTGGAGGATGATCGAGCTGGTGATGTAAGGCATGATGCCCAGCGAAAAAACCGACACATAGCTCAACGCGCCGCCAGAGAAAAGATTCAGGAGGGCCATAGCACCTGCGGCGACCGAATTGTTATCGGTCGAGAAAAGGCCCAGCATCCCCTGGAAGGGAATGCCGGGCACAGGAACGTGCGCACCAATGCGGTACACGACGAGCATAGCTATGGTAAAAAGAATCTTTTCGCGCAATTCTTTGATGCGGAAAGCATTCTTAAGACCATTTAGCACGGCAGCTCGACCTTTCCGCCGGCGGCCTCGATCTTGGCCTGCGCGGAAGCGCTGACCTTGTCGACCTTGACCGTGAACTTCTTGGTGAGCTCACCATTGCCGAGCACCTTGACGGGCTCGAACTCGCTCTTGGTGATGCGAGCGGCCTTAAGAGCGGCACCGTCGATCACAGCACCATCCTCGAACTTACGCTCGAGACGCTCGACGTTAACAGCGGTGTACTCGATACGACGGGGGTTGCGGAAGCCCGGAAGCTTGGGCAGGCGCATAGCCAGCGGAGTCTGGCCACCCTCGAAGCCGGCACCCTTGGTGCCACCAGAGCGAGAGCCCTGGCCCTTCTGACCGCGGCCAGAAGTGGTGCCGTGACCCGAAGAATTGCCACGGCCGACGCGCTTGCGGTTCTTGGTGGAACCGGGCGCGGGAGTAAGATCGTGAAGCTGCATTTGCTACTCCTCTACAATCTCGACAAGGTGCTTGACCTTGAAGATCATGCCGCGGACGGACTCGTTGTCAGCAATCTCGCGAACCTCGCGGATCCTGTGGAGACCGAGGGCACGGACAGTACGGACCTGGTCCTGCTTGCAACCGTTGGTGCTGCGGACCTGCTTGATCTTGATGGTGTCAGCCATGCTTAGTTCTCCTTACCGACGAACATCTCGGAGACCGTCAGGCCACGGCGAGCCGCGACGTCCTCAGGGCTGGAGAGCTCCTTGAGGCCCTCGACGGCAGCCTTGATGATGTTGAGGCCGTTGTCGGTACCGAGGGACTTGGACAGGACGTTCTTGATGCCAGCAAGCTCGAAGAGGGGACGCACAGCGCCGCCGGCGATAACGCCGGTACCCTCGACAGCGGGCTTGATGATGATGCGGCCGGCACCAAAGTGGCCGAGAACCTCGTGCGGGATGGTGCCCTCTTCGGTCACCGGCACGTGGAACATGTTCTTCTTGGCATCGAGAGACGCCTTGGAGATGGCCAGGGGCACCTCAGCGGACTTGCCCATGCCAACGCCGACGTTGCCCTTGCCGTCGCCAACGACGACGAGAGCGACGAGGCTCATGCGACGACCACCCTTGACGGTCTTCGACACGCGGTTGATGTAAACGACGCGCTCCTCGAACTCGGAGGCCTCGCGCTGCTGCTTCTGATTACGAGCCATGTGCTACATACCTCCTAGAACTCGAGACCGGCGGCACGAGCACCGTCGGCGAGGGCCTTGACGCGGCCATGGTAGATACGGCCACCGCGATCGAAGGCGACCTTGGTGATGCCGGCCTCGATGGCGCGCTTGCCAACGAGCTGACCGACCTTCTCCGCAGCCTCCTTGTTCGAGGTGTGGGTGCCCTTGAACTCGGCCTCGAGGGTCGAGGCAGAGACGAGCGTCAGGCTGGAGCCCTTGCTGTCGTCGATGATCTGGGCATAGATGTTGGCGTTAGTACGGGTCACGCGAAGACGCGGACGCTCGGAGGTACCCGAGACCTTGCCGCGAACACGACGCTGACGACGCTTGAGGCCTTCCAGCTTCGCCTTATGCTTGTTCATACGTAAACTCCTAAAAAGGTTGATCTTGCCAGCACCTGACGGGGTGCTGGTCTTATGCGAGTGAGTCGGTTACGACTACTTGGCGGCCTTACCCAGCTTGCGGCGGATGTGCTCGCCAACGTAGTGGATACCCTTACCCTTGTAAGGCTCGGGAGGACGATGGCCGCGGATCTCAGCGGCGATCTGACCGACCTGCTGCTTGTTGATACCCTTGACGTTCACGTGGGTGTTGTCGGGAACCTCGAAGGTGATGCCCTCGGGAGCCTCGACGATCACGGGGTGCGAGAAGCCCAGGGAGAACTCGAGGTTCTTGCCCTTCTGCTGCACGCGGTAACCGACGCCGGCGAGCTCGAGCTTCTTCTCGAAGCCCTCGGAAACGCCAACAACCATGTTGTGGATGAGGGCGCGGGTGAGGCCGTGGCGGGCACGGGTCTCACGCTCGTCGTCGGGACGGGAAACGGTGAGGACGTTGTCCTCGACGTTGATAGCGAGCTTCTCAAAGACATCGAGCTCGAGCTGGCCCTTGGGGCCCTTGACGACAACGTTGTTGCCGTTGACTGCCACTTCGACTCCGGCGGGAATCTGGACAGGCTTATTACCGATACGAGACACGGTGATCTCCTTTCCTTCTACCTACCGAGCGAATTACCAGACGTAAGCGATGATCTCGCCGCCGACGTTGTGCTTGCGAGCATCGCGGTCGGTCATGACGCCATGGCTGGTGGAAATAATGGCGGTACCAAGGCCACCGCGGACGCGGGGCATGTCGGCAACGCCGGTGTACTTACGCAGGCCCGGCTTGGAAATGCGGCGGATGCCGTTGATGACCTTAGCCTTCTTGGGACCATACTTAAGCGTGATGTGCAGAGTCTTCTGGGGAACGGTGTCCTCGACATCGTAGCCCTCGATGTAGCCCTCCTCGTGCAGAACACGAGCGATCTCGACGAGCTTCTTGCTGCTCGGCATGGAGACCGTGGCCTTGTTCACAGAGTTAGCGTTACGGATGCGCGTAAGCATATCTGCGATCGGGTCTGTAAGGTTCATACAGATTCTCCTTCGTTCTTGATGAACACGTGCTCTTGGTTCTTCGCCGCCCTTAACGGCAAAGCCTAACTAGCGCGTTTTCCCTGTTCCAAACTGATGCTTGAAACGCTGGTAGTGACTTACCAGCTGGCCTTCTTAACGCCGGGAAGCTCGCCCTTGAGTGCAAGCTCACGGAAGCAGACACGGCACAGGCCGAACTTGCGGTACACAGAGTGCGGACGGCCGCAGCGCTGGCAGCGCGTGTACTCACGAGTAGAGAACTTCTGCTTGCGATTGCACTTGACGATCATCGATGTCTTAGCCACTTATATCCTCCTCACATAGAGTATTGTTCGCCCCAAACGCCGCCCCCTTGTGGGAACGGCGCTATTAGGGCAGGTGAACCTATTTCTTGAACGGGAAACCGAAGGCGTCCAGAAGGGCCTTGGCCTCCTCATCGGTATTGGCGGTGGTCACGAATGTGATGTCCATACCACGCTGGTGATCGACGGAATCGAAGTCGATCTCGGGGAAGATGAGCTGCTCGGTGACGCCCATGGAGAAGTTACCACGGCCGTCGAAGCTCTTGGCGGAGATGCCGCGGAAGTCGCGGATACGGGGGATCGCGACGGAGGTCAGACGATCGAAGAACTCCCACATACGGTCGCCACGCAGGGTAACCTTGCAGCCGATCGGCATACCAGCGCGCAGGCGGAAGGTAGCGATGGACTTGCGGGCACGGGTGATCATCGGCTGCTGGCCGGTGATGGCGCGCAGGTCGCGCACGGCACCGTCGATGGCCTTGGAATCGGTAGCGGCCTCGCCGACACCCATGTTCACGACGATCTTCTCAAACTTGGGGATCATCATGACGTTCTCGTACTGGAACTTGTCCTGAAGCTGCTGCTTGACCTCGTTGTTGTACTTGGTCTTCAGACGCGGCACATACTTCTCTTCTGCCATTGTTCACTCCTTCTTGGGGTTTTAAGCACGGGGCGTGGCCACGATGGGTTGTCCTCGTGCCTCCTGGCTGCATCCGCGCCGCTCATGGCATTTCGCGGTTTGGACTCGACGCAGCAGGAGCCGACAAAACAATCGGTACTATACGCGCATCGGGTGCGTATTTCCAGAAAAACCTCGTCTGCCTGCACAACTCCACAACTCCCCCGCACAAACCGATCCGCACGGGACGGAGGAAAATGGCAGTTGCGGTGAAATAGGGACTGTTTGACGGCTTAACTGGCTTAAACAGTCCGTATTTCACCGCAACTTATTGATGGGGATGCGATTAGCGTTTGCGGGGGACGAGTTTGGTGCGGCGCAGGTGGATCATCTCGGCGGCGATGGAGATAGCGATCTCCTCGGGGTCCTCGGCCTCGATGGAAACGCCGATCGGCAGGTGCAGCTCGTCGATCTGCTCCTGCGTAAAGCCCTCCTGCTCCAGGCGGGCGCGCACAAAGGCCGTCTTGCGGCGCGAGCCCAAGCAGCCCAGATAGGCGGGTTTGGCGCGCATGGCCTGAATCACCACGCCGATATCGGACTTGTGACCCGCCGTGGCGACGACCACCAGGTCGCGCGGGCCGATGGGGCACAGCTCGCTCAGGTTCTTGTAATCGACCAGGCGACGATCGTAGACACCGGGCACCCATTCGGGGGTCAGCGTGCCGGGGCGGTCGTCGCAAGCCACGACGGCAAAGCCCGCCGCCGTGAGCACCCGCGCCGTCTCGGCGCCCACGTGGCCGCAGCCAAAGATATAGGTCAGGCCCTCGGGACAGAGCGTCTCGACGTGCGCCGTAGGGATCTCGGAGGCAGCGTTAGTGTAGGTGACCTTACTCCCCTCCTCCACCAGCGAAAGCTCGGGGCAGCCCGCAATGGTGCGGCGCGATTCCTCGCCATGGTACTCAGCCACCTCGCCCTCGAGCGCGTTCGTGATAAACGGCTCAAAGTCGATGACGAAATCGCCAATGCGCCGATAAGCCAAGACGTCGGCAATCTCCTGGAGTAACGGCGCATGGGTCGCGTCCAGATACAGGTAGCACAGGCAGATGGCTCCGCCGCAGATCATGCCGGTATCGGAATTCTCGCCGCCCATGGTGTAGCGGACCAGACGCGACTGTCCCGCGCCCAGGAGCTCGCGCGCCTCATCCAGCGCAAAGAGCTCAATCTTGCCGCCGCCGATAGTGCCCGCCTGGCTTCCATCGGCAAAGACAGTCATCCATGCGCCCACACCGCGCGGCGATGACCCCGCCGTACCGGCCACGACCACGAGCTCGCACGTCTCGCCAGCACGCAGGGCGGCAAGCGCCGCATTCACAACATCGAGCTTTTCCATTGCCGCCTTCTATCCTCTAAAAACATCGGTGAGCATAGCGAGTGCCTCGAGCACGCCGCCGCCGACCGACGTCGCTTTGTCCGAAATGTAGTTGATATAGCTGGCATCGCCGCGCGGATCGACATCGGCGCATTTAAAGCCCTCAGTCACCTGCACGCCGTTCGCCAAAAGCCCGCGCAGACAGCCATCGATCTGCGTGCACATGGGCGTATCGCCCGCGTAGCCAATCACGTCTCCGGTGCTCACGATGTCGCCGATTGCGCGGTCGGACCGAAACACGCCGGCGGCGGGGCTGTGGATAACACGTTCCTTGCCATAGCCGGCGATAATGCCCGGCACGCCCGTGTTGGGCTGGGGCGAACCTTGGGTAATGACACGGCCGAGAAAATGCCCGCGCATGGTCTCGACCACGGCGTCGCAGTCAACCGGCGCGGTAAAGCCCGGCCCCACAGCGATGACGGCAGGCGCCATGTCGCGCGTGGTGCCCAAGTTGCGCTTAGCCAAAATCGCGTCGACCACAGCCGCGGGTTTAAGCTCATCGAGCATCTTGGCCTGAGGGTCCACCACAACGGCGACGTCTCCAGCCTCGGTAATCTCAAGCGCCTCAGCCGGCGTCTGTGCCAAGCGAGCGCGAATGCCTTCGACCTCGACCTCGCCCAGGCGAATGGCCTCGCAAAAACAGATCGTGCGGCGGATGCACGTGGGAACCGCGATATCGGCCATAACGACCGAAACGCCGGCGCGCACCAAGCGAGCGGCGACGCCCGTGGCGATATCGCCGGCGCCGCGAACATAAACGAGCATTCCCGGGGCACCTCCCTGTGCTACGGTTTGAGCAGAGCAAAAGCGGTTCGACCGCTACTCTGATGATTATTTATTATCACAGTATTATACGGCGGTGAACAGATGGAAACGGTTAGCGGCAATCTTGCCTCTGCGCTCAGGATCGAGCCGGGCATTACCGCGATTATCGGCAGTGGCGGCAAGTCGACGCTGCTGAAGACGCTGGGTCTCGAGCTCATGCGCACCGGCGGCCGCGTGCTTCTCTGCACCACCACGCACATGTTTCCCGTCGCCGGCGTGCCGTGGGACGGGTCGAACCGTCGCCTGGATGCCGCGCCTTGGAAGCCGGGGGCCCTGCATGTTCCCAGCTGCAGCTGCGCGGCATGCGCGGGACTTGCCCGCAGAAGTATCTGCCAGGCAGGCGTCTTAGACCCGGAGACAGGCAAGCTCTCCTCCCCTGCCGAGCCGCTCGACCAGCTGGTGCAGCGCTTTGACTACGTCCTGGCCGAGGCAGATGGCAGCAAGCGACTCCCGCTCAAGGCGCATGCCGCCTGGGAGCCGGTAATTCCCGCCGCCACGGCAAACGTTGTCTGGGTCGTCGGCGCCTCGGGGCTGGGCAAGCCCGTCGCCGAGGTTGTCCACCGCCCCGAGATCTTCTGCGAGCGCTGCGGCTGCGAGCCCACCGACGCTGCCACCCCAGAGCGCGTCGCCATGGTGCTCAATGCCGAGCTGCAGATGCTGAACCTCAACAATGCCCGCATCATGCTCAACCAAGTCGACACGCTCAGCGACCTGGCTATGGCAGGCCGCTTTGAGACAGCCCTCGGCCGCCCCGTCGTCGCTACCAGCCTCAAGGGGTAGCTAATTTGGGACGGGGCTCTTTTAGCTACCCCGGCATCCTTGCTGTTAGCGGGGGACGTAGCGGCCGGGCTGGGCTCCGGTGGGCTCGCCGTCGCGCGCGGCCAGCACGCCGTTCACAAACACGGCCTTGGCGCGGCCATGTGCCTCAAAACCCTCGAGCGGCGTGTAGTCCACAGCCTGATGCTGCGTCGCGGCGCGAATGGTCCAACGCGCGCACGGATCCCACACGCACACATCGGCATCGGAGCCCTCGGCAAGACAGCCCTTGCGCGGATACATGCCAAACACGCGCGCCGGGTTCTCGCTCATCAAGCGGCACAGATCCTCAGGACCCAGCTGTCCCTCAAAGCTCGTAGCGATCGCGACGGGGCGATGCTCCACACCGGGCCCGCCGTTGGGAATCGCGCGGAAGTCGTCGCGCCCGCGGTCCTTTTGTCCGTGCAGGTTAAAGCTGCAGTGGTCGGTGGCGATGGTATCGATCTCGCCGACCACAAGCGCCTCGCGCAGCGCGGCGCGGTCGCCAGCATGGCGCAGCGGCGGGCTCATCACATACTTGGCACCCGCAAAGCCGTCCTCGCCCTGCTCCAAGTAGCACGTATCGTCGAGCATCAGATACTGAGGGCAGGTCTCGACATAAATATTCTTCTGCCCGCGCGCCTTGGCGGCACGGATGGCCTCGAGCCCCAGCTTGGTCGAAAGGTGCACTACGTTGACCGGAGCGTCGCCGGCCAAGTGCGCCAGATACAGCAGACGGCTCACTGCCTCGGCCTCGCACACATCCGGACGGCTGAGCGCATGGCCCTCGGGCCCGTGGATACCCTGCTCAAACACGCGCTTCTGCAGCTCATTCACCAGCGTACCGTTCTCGCAATGCACGCACAGGATGCCGCCAATACGCTTGAGCTCCTCCAGCACCTCGAGCGTCTCGGCATCGTCCAGGCGCAGGTGGTCATAGGCAAAGTAGGTCTTAAACGACGACACGCCCGCCTCGCGCATGGCCGAAAGATCGGCGCGATTGCGCTCGTTCCACTCGGCGAGTGCCATATGAAAGGCGTAGTTGGCCGTGCAGGTTCCGTCGGCGCGATGATGCCACTCGGCAAGGGCATCGGGCATGGTCACGCCGCGATCGGCCGTCGCGTAGTCCACGATGGTCGTCGTACCGCCGCAGGCAGCCGCAC
>CAKUHM010000002.1 GCA_934655835.1 uncultured Collinsella sp.
AGAATGGACTGGCCGATGGTCGTGCACAAGCCGCGCACCGGATCGACGAGCGGATAGCGCTCGGAGCCCAACTTGGGCTCACGCGGCACCGGCGGCGTCGCAAAGCGCGCAGGGTCCAAGTCGCCCAGCGCGAGCGGCGTCGGCGGGTTGAGCGCACCGCCCGCATGCCCCAGGCAGCCCAACAACACATCGACCAGGCAGATAGCGCGCGCCGTCTGGGTGCTGTTGGCATACGCGATGCCAATGCCGCCGTGAAAGCCCGCATCGACCACGGCGGCAGGCGCCGCAGCAGCCAAATCGCGCGCCGTCGCACGGATGTCGTCGGCCGGCACGTCGCACATCGACTCCGCCCACTCGGGCGTCCAAGCAACAGCCGCCTGCGCCAGCTCATCAAAACCCGTGGTATAGCGGGCAACAAACTCGCGGTCGTACAGGTCTTCGACAATGAGCACATGCGCAATACCCAGCAGCAAAGCCAAGTCGCAACCCGGACGCACGCGCAGCCAGCGGTCGGCAAGCGCGGCCGAACCGCTGCGCCGCGGATCAACCACAATGATCTTGGCCCCGCGGCGGCGCGCATCGTTGAGCGCGTCGACCGCACCCATCGTCGACGAATCCACGATGGAGCGCCCCAGGTACATGATGCAATCGGTATGGGCCAAGTCGGAGGCCGGGCTGTAGCCCAAGCTGTGCTCCCAGCCGGTCAGGCGGCTCACCTCGCAGGCGCCGTCGGCACCGTACACGTTGGGAGATCCCAGCGCGTGCATAAAACGATAGGCCCAATAACGGTCGAACGAGGGCACGCCAAGTGTCATGCCCAGCGCACGGGCGCCATGCGCGTCCACGATCCCGCCAAGGCGCGCCGAGATCTGAGCAAACGCCTCGTCCCAGCTCACCGCATCGAACCCCGAACCATCCTCGCGGCGGCGCATGGGATGCAAAATCCGGTCGCGCTCGTCAAACGGCATGGACAGGCGATGTCGCCCGCGGGCGCACAGGGCACGCGCCGCGCACGGATGCCCCGGGACCGGCAGATCGGCCACCACACGCCCGTCCTCAACATGGGCCGCAAAGGCGCAATCGGCATAGCATCCCCCGCACGTGGTCACCACGGAGCGACCGTCACGTTTCACAGCAGATGCCATCTCGATTATTCCTTTCCAGCCCACACACAACACACTCCAAGGCAAAAAGCCTCCCGCACGGCAACGCCCCGCGGGAGGCCCAACACCCAGCGAACAGTCCCTTTACGCCTCGGACTTCTTGGCGTAGATAAACCAGTAGCCCAGCGCGATCAGAACCGCACCACCAACGATGTTGCCCAGCGTGGCGGCGGACAGGTTAAACGCAATGCCCGCGACGTTGAGGGCATCGGCCCCGGCAACATCGGCACCGTAGCCGCACGCGTGCATCACGGCGCCCATGGGCAAAAAGTACATGTTGGCAACGCAGTGCTCAAAACCGCAGGCCACAAAGGCGGCGATGGGCAGCAAAATGCCCACGACCTTGTCGACCACGGTCTTGCCGGCGGTGCCGATCCACACGGCCAGGCACACAAAGATGTTGCACAGGATGCCGCGGAAGAAGATCGTCACCCAGTCGATCGTCACCTTGCCGGCGGCGACGCTCACCATGGAATTGGCGACCGCCTCGCCGTTGAGCTTGTAAATGCCGGCCATGTACACCAAAAAGACGATGAACAGGGCACCGACAAAGTTACCGACCCACACGACCAGCCAGGCTTTGAGCATCTGAGGCAGCGTGATCTTTTTGCTCTTGAGCGCGCAGACCATAAGCGAGTTGCCCGTAAAGAGCTCGGCGCCGCAAATAAGCACGAGCACCAGGCCCAGGCAAAAGCACAGGCCGCCCACAACACGCTGGGCACCCCAGCCCAAGGTGCTATCGCTCAAGAACACAGTAAAGAACAGGCCACCAAAGGCGATGAACGCACCGGCGAACATCGCCAAGACAAAGGCCTTCGCGACCGGCAGGTTTGCCTTGGTCACGCCGGCGGCCTCGGTCTTTGCCTCGATCGCGGCGGGCGCCAGGCAATCGGGAGCGGGATACTCCACCTTGGTATCTGCCATGTCAATCACTTCTTTCCTAATCAGCAGGGACAAGCGCTCCTACAGCTCCTGCCCCAAGCGGACAAAGTGGGAAAAGTCGTTGGCGGCCACGGCGTCGTACACGGCGTCGACGGCGTCAAAGACTTCCGGGGACATGGGGTTGTAAAACTCCGTGTCGCCCGGCTGAATCCCCACGAAGACGATATCATCGCACGATTGCTCAATCTCTTCGATCAGAATCGATAGAGGAAGCGAGTGCGTGGTGAACATCGACTTGCGGGCAACGTCGGTTTTGTCGAGCAAGCGGATGGCGCCGACGGGCAGCGCCATGTCGGCGGCATCGACCAAGACCAGACGCGGCGGAAGCTCGCGCTTGACCTCGATGATGTCGTCCTCGGGCGTTTGGCCTCCGTCGATGGTGTACCAACCGGCGATGGGCGCGTCCTCCATCTTTTTGGAGAGCACGGGGCCGGCGGCATCGTCGGCACGCAGCACGCTTCCCGCCGTGAGCACGATACCCTCAAACGGAGCGCCGTTCACACGTCCATCCACAACGCGACCCATTACTGCAACCTTCCCGTCAGATACACGCCCGACACATCGCGCACGCGCTCAACCAGATCGCGGAACTTCATCAGAAACGCGACCTGCTGGGCATGCAGGCCAAAGTCGTCATCGAACACCGAGATGCCGGCCTTGGCCGACCCGCGAAAACCGCGCTCGTCGAGCAGCGCATCGCAGGCCTCGAGCAGCGACGGCACCGCCGCCTTGTCGAGCTGGCACTCACCAAAGGAGCGGATGGCCTCGAACTTGGTCTTGGCCTC
The DNA here is from genome assembly GCA_934655835.1 of uncultured Collinsella sp. The sequence goes on from CAKUHM010000002.1 coordinate 2,891, forward strand.
CCCCTCCGGCAACGCGTCGACGAGCGAATAGAAGACGTTCACCGGCACCGACAGGCGCGGCTCAAAGCAGTCGAGCACGCCAGTGTGGTGGCCCACGGCGAGCGTGTAGTACAGCACGTCGCAGGCCTCCTGGGGAACGTCTTCCTCGGTCTCCACAAACTTACGCGTGAGCTCATAGAAGACCACCTGGTCGGGCGCATGGCCCAGGCAGGGGTCGGCGACGCCCTCGGCGGCCTCGTCGCTTGCGCGCGAGGCATCGCCAAAGGAGCCGCCGAGCATGCCGGGGCCCGCAAAGTAACCAGAGCGGTCCGTGAGCTCCATCTAGCGACCTCCGGCCAGCACCAGATCCTGCAGCGCCGAGTACACCTCGACGCGGCGCGGATCGTCCTGCTTGTCGATGAGCAGCGCCATGGCACCGCGGATATCGCCCTTGGGCGCGCCCTCGAGCGTATCCATAAACTCGTTGGCCAGGTCGCGGCCGTAACGGTAGCCGCTCATGGCGCGAGCTTCGCGCTCAATAGCAACGCGCAGCTTGTACGGCACGCCGGGGTGCAGGATATCGGCCTGCTCGCCGGCGGCCTCCACCGTGGTCTCGGCATGGAGCTTTTGGTCCAGCAGACCGAGTGCCATGGCAAAGCCGTAGATGGTCTGCGCGGGGCTGGGCGGGCAGCCGGGGATGTAGACGTCGACCGGCAAGATCTTGTCCGTGCCGCCCCAGACGCAGTAGTTGTCGTAGAAGATGCCACCGGTGCAGCCGCACGCGCCATAGGACACCACGATCTTGGGATCGGGTGCGGCCTCAAAGGCGCGCAGGGCCGGCATGCGCATGGCACGCGTCACGGCACCGGTGTACAGCAGCACATCGGCGTGACGGGGCGAGGGCACGACCTTGATGCCAAAGCGCTCGACGTCGAAGACGGGCGTGATGGAACCGAAGATCTCGATCTCGCAGCCGTTGCAGCCGCCGCAGTCAACGCGGTAGACGTACACCGAGCGCTTGATCTTCTTAAGAAGGGTCGCCTTGGCCTTCTCGATGCTCTCGTCGAGCTCGATCTTGGTCGGGCGGTACTGAAGCCGCTCGGGCAAAAGCGTGGGTTCGGCCATGGTTACTCCTCCTTCGTTTCAAAATCCATGATGATGCCCTCGACCGGCGCCGGACCGGCGGGAATCTCGGGCGCATCGGGGTTGAGCTCGCGGTCGATATACTCCGGGTTCACGCCGTGGCCGCCCAGATACTCCATGCCGGGGCCCTGGGGCTCACCGGACGCAAGCGTCTCGTTGGCAGCCATGCCAGCAGCGTTGCCGGTCTTTACGGCCGAGGCGGCGCGCAGGGCGTCGAGCTCGCGCTTGCACTCCTGGCACATACCGACGGTGCGGGCGGCCTGCACGGCCTCCATACCGCCGGCCGCCTGCAGCAGGCGCTTGGCGTAGTCGATCTCCTTGTGCGGGGCGAACGGCTTGCCGCAGCGCGAGCAGTGCTCGAGCGTATAGACACTCTTGCTGGTGAGGTCGTCCTTGCTCATGACGGCCAGCTCAAACTCCTCGGTGAGCTTGATGGCCTCCATGGGGCAGGCCTCCTCGCAGCGGCCGCAGAAGATGCAGCGGCCGTAGTCGATCGACCAGGTGATGGTATCGGCCGCAAGGTCGGTGTCCATGCGAATGGCATCGGCCGGGCACGCCACGCCGCAGGCACCGCAGGCGATGCAGAGCTCGGCGTTGTGCTCGGGCTTGCCGCGCATGTCCTTGTTGGTGGGAAACGGCGCAAACGGGTACTTGACCGTCGCGTCGCCGGCCTTGGCGTTGACCTTCCAAAGCTTCAGCATATTAGAGCGCCTCCTCATCGAGCGGAGCGGCCATGGTGCCCTCGCCCGCAAGCGGCGACTTGTCGCGCCAGACGTTCTCGAACTGCTCCTTGTCGAGCACGTGGTCGCGCTTGGCGGCGACATCGGTCACCGTCACGCGATCGGTGCAGGAGTAGCACGGGTCGAGCGAGCCGACGATCAGCGCCGCGTCGCCCACGGTGTTGCCGCGGAACATGTAGCGCAGGACCGGCCAGTTGCTGTACGTGGCGGCCTTGGCGCGCCAGCGGTAGCACTTCTGGTTGTTGCCGAGCATGGCCCAGTGCACGTCCTCGCCGCGCGGCGCCTCGGTGGCGCCGATGGCGTACTTGTGCGGGGTGTACTCCCAATCCGTAGTGAGGATGGGGCCAGACGGGCAGTTCTCGAGCATGGTCTCGATCATGTCGATCGAATCGTAGACCTCCTGGATGCGAACGGCGGTACGGCCGAAGGCATCGCAGGTGTCGGCCGTGGCGGCGTGCATCTTTTGGATGTCGGGATCGGCATAGCCGTCGAAGGGATGGTCAAAGCGCACGTCGCGGGCATAGCCCGAGCCACGCATGAGCGGGCCGACCGGCGAGAAGTCGCGTGCGGTCTTGCGGTCCAGAATGCCGATGCCGCTCGTACGCTCGATAAAGTTGGGCGTGGAGAGCAGCACGTCGACGAGCTCGGTGACCTCGGAGCGCAGCTGGTGGATGGTCGTGAGCGTGGAGAGCTTCTGCTCGGCCAAAATGTCGCGACGCACGCCGCCGATCACGTTGAGGCCGTAGGTCTTGCGGTGACCGGAGAGCTTCTCGGCCAGGTCCATGGACTTCTCGCGGACGCGGAAGAACTGCTGGAAGCCGGAGTCGAAGCCGGTGTAGTGCGACGCCAGGCCAATGTTGAGCAGATGCGAGTGCAGGCGCTCGACCTCGAGCATGATAGCGCGGATGTACTGGGCGCGCGGCGGGACATGGATGCCCTGGGCGCGCTCGACGGCCTCGGCATAGGCCACCGAGTGGGCGCAGCCGCAGATGCCGCAGATGCGGTCGGCGAGGAACGTCACGGCATCATAGTTCAGGCGCGTCTCGGCGACCTTCTCCATGCCGCGGTGCACGTAGAACAGACGGTAGTCGGCGTCGACGATCGTCTCGCCCTCGACGAACAGGCGGAAGTGACCGGGCTCGTCGGAGGTAATGTGCAACGGGCCCATGGGGACAAGCGTGGTCTCCTTGCCCTTGGTATCAGCCAAGAACTCGTAGTTTTCCATGTCGCTCGCGGGAGCGGGACGGAAACGGTAGTCCATGGAGTCCTTGCGCAGCGGGTACAGGCCGCTGGGCCAGTCATCGGGCAGTACCAGGCGGCGACGGTCGGGCAGACCCTCGGGAATCAGGCCGAACATGTCGCGCAGCTCGCGCTCGCCCCACACGCAGGCGGGGACGAACGGCGTCACGGACGGGAACGTCATCGTGGCGGGGTCGACCTCGGCGCGGACGGTCACCCAGCCGGGATCCTCCCCCTCCATGGAGATGAGGTAGTACACGGCGTAGCGGCCGCACAGGCTGCGCTCGTCGTTGCCGACGATCACGGGAATCCAGCCGTAGCGCTCGTAGTACAGGTAGTGGACGGCCTCGGGCAGACGGTCCAGCTTAACGGTGATCGTCAGCTGGTCCTCGCACTGCCACTCGACCTTCTCGATGCAGCCCGGAACGGCGCGGCGCAGGGCCTCGACATGGCTCTCGCAGCGGCGGGCATACACCTTGTTCTCAGTATCAGTCATTGGTTACTCCACCTCGCTCTGAGCGGTCTGGGTACCGAACACAGCGCGGTACATCGGCGCCGCATGAAGCTCCTCGGTGCTCTGCTCGAGCACGATACCGGTTGCGGCCTCGACACCGCTCACGAGCGGCGTAGGCGTGGCGATACCAAACCAAAGGATCATGACGGCCAGGATGATCTCGGGGATCAGCATGAGCGCCGGGGCCTCGTGCTTACCCATGCCCTCGGGAGCATGACCGAACACCGACTTAAGCGCGATGCGGGTGAGCGCGGAGATGGCGACGGTAAGGCCGAGGGCCACCACGACGACAAGCCACATCGGGCCAGCGGTAACGCCGGCGACAAAGGTCAAAAACTCCGAGATGAACATGCCAAAGGGCGGGAAGGCGGCAAGGCCCAGCAGCGCCAGGATGGCGAGCGCGGCGGTGGCGGGAGCAACCTCCACGACGCCCTGGATCTTGGCCAGGCTGCGTGTGCCGTAGGCGTGCTGGATGTTACCGGACACGCAGAAGGCAAGCGTCTTGGTAAAGCCGTGGAACACGCAGTGGAGCAGGGCCGCGGCGATACCCAGCGGGCCGCCGACACCCAGGCACAGCGCGATGACGCCCACGTTCTCCACGGAGGAGTAGGCGAAGCGGCGCTTGAGGTCGTCCTGGCGGAACATCGACAGCGCCGCCACCAGGATGGACAGCGTACCGACGATCAGCAGCAGAAGCTGGGGGTAGTCGGCGCCGACGGCCTGGATGGTAAAGCCGTAGAAGCGCATGATCACGAGCATGGCGCACTTAAGCAGCACGCCCGAGAGCAGGGCCGAGACAGGGCTCGGGGCCTGGGAGTGGGCATCGGGCAGCCAGGTGTGCATGGGGAACAGGCCGGCCTTGGTGCCAAAGCCAATCACGATAAACGCGAAGGCCAGGCGCATGAGCGTGGGGTCGAACTTATCCGCATAGGGCAGCACGCACGACAGGAACGCGGCCTCGTGGGCATTGGGGATCACGTCAGCGGCGTTGGCGTAAATCAGCAGCGTGCCGAACAGGCCAAAGGCCACGCCGGCGGTGCAGACCATGGCGTACTTCCAAGAGGCTTCGAGGGCGGTCTTGTTCTTGTAGATACCGACGAGAAACACGGTGGACAGCGTAGTTGCCTCCACGGCGGCCCAGGTGAGGATCATGTTGTTGGACAGGCATGCGAGCAGCATGGTGAACACAAACAGGCTAAACAGCGCGTAGTACTGCTTAGCGCGCTCGGCGGGCATGGCGCCCTCCTCGATATCGGCCTTTACATAGGGAAGCGAGAACAGCCCCGTGAGAAAGCCGATAAAGCCGATGAGCAGCACAAAGATGGAGCCCAGCGAATCGAGGTGGAACCACAGGCCAAGGGCGTTGGCGGTGTTGCCGCTCATAAGGACGTCACCGGCCGTCATAAGCGACAGCACCAGGACAGACGCGACCGAGACCAGGTTGAGTCCCGCAAACACGCTATAGGACGTGTTCTTGGGCAAAAACGCCATGACGAGCGAGAACACCAAAGGGGTCGCGAGCAGGGCGAGAATCAACGTTTCCATGGACTACCCCCTCAGCTCGGACAGGTCGCGCGAATCGAGCGAATGGGAGTCTTCCCAAATGCGGCGCACGACGATGGACATGATGATGACGGCAAAGATAGCGTCGGTGGCGATACCGATCTCGATGATCTCGGGAGCGGTGGGCGCAAGGAGCGCCAGCGTCACGTGGCTGCCGTTTTCCATGAGGCAGTAGCCAAAGATCTGCTTCATGATGTTGCGCTGCGAGATGATGCAGGTAAGACCCACAAAGAAGTGGGCAAAGCTGATGGCGAGCGCCGGCGTTGCGACCTCGGCCGTGGGCAGGCTGATCTGCGTCACGACGGCAAAGCAGATGGCGACCTCGACGGCGATGATGCAGATGGCCCATGCGGGCTTAATGCCGGCAGCCAGCGAAGCGTCGCTCGGCTCGCCCATCTTCTTGTACGCGCGGTTGAGAATGTACGGGACCAGGACGACCTTGGTGATAAAGGCCGAACCCGCCCACATAAGGAGCTCCTGCGCGCCGGTGGTGACACCGAGCGTGGCGAGCAGGCCCACGAGCACCAGCGACTGCACCGCATACCAGCGGATGGAGTGCTTAATGTTCTTGGAAATGACCACCATGGTGGACGTGACGATCAGAAGGCCGCCAAGGATGTTGACGATCGAATAACCCATGTCGTTCTACCTCCTAACCGATCCAGCTGGCCGAAAGCGGGCCGCTGACGATGACCATGATGATGAGCACGATGAACACGAATGCCATCGCCTTGGGGAGCGGGGCTCCCGCGGCGACCTCTTCGCTGGGCTCACCGGGCAGGCAATAGCCCATCCACTTGAGGAACCAGGCGAAGGTGGCGACGGTCTCGGCGACCATGATGCACACGGGCACCAAGATCGCGACGTTACCGGCACCGACGGAGAAGCCGCCGGCGATGATCTGGAACTTCGAGAAGAACGTGTTCATAGGCGGCACGCCGGCAATGGCGAGCGCCGCGACACCAAAGCCCACACCCGAAATCGGGTACTTCTTTACGATGCCGCGCAGCTTGGGCAGCATACGCGTACCAAGCGTAAAGGAGAACGAACCCGCGATCAGGAAGAACAGGGTCTTGGCGAACGCATGGTTAAAGATGTGGCACACGGCACCATCAAAGGCCAGCTGGCTGCCAAAGACCGAAAGGCCCAGGCCAAAGAACACGTAGGAGAGCTGAGCGATCGTGGAGAAGGCCAGCAGGCGCTTCATATCCTTTTGCGGCAGGTACATCAAGAAGCCAAAGAGCATGGTGACCATGGCGTCGATGACGGCGACCCAGCCCACAATCTCGGGCACGTCGCCGGCAGAGACGAGGGCGCGGGCGAACACGCACACGCCGACCTTAACCATCGAGGCGCCGTGCAGGTAGGCCGAGACAGGCGTGGGGGCCTCCATGGCCGAAGGCAGCCACATGTACATGGGAACCTGTGCGGACTTTGCCCAGGCCGCGAACAGCACGAGCAAAAGGACGATGGCCTTAAGGTTGGAGTCCAGGCCGGCAATCGCCGTGATGGCGAAGGTACCGGTGTGGGCAAACACGATAGCGGCACCCAGGTACAGGCCAAGCGCGCCGATATGCGTGATGACGAGGGCCTTCATGCCGGCCTTCTTGGCGGTGGGGCTCATGTAGTAGCTGATGAGGCCCCAAGAGCACGCGCCCGTGATCTCAAAGAACACGAGTTGGCCCAGCAGGGTCGAGCTGTACACAAGACCGGCCATGGCACCGATGAAGGTCGCGAGGTACGCATAGAAGCGACGGCGCGGCGCATCGGGGTGCTCACGGTTGCTCTCGCTCATATAGGGAATCGAATAGATCACGACAAGCAGGCCGATGCCCACGAAGGCGGGCGCGAGCAGCGTGCTCATACGGTCAAAAGTAAATCCCATGACGAGGGTCTGCCCAAACGAGATCAGGGGGACCTGCGTATCGGGCATGCCGGCACCGGCGAAATTCGCGGCGAGGGCGATGGTGCAGACCGTCGAGACGGCAGCACCCAAGACGCTGAACCACTTGGCGTACGGACGGGGGAACAGGGCGACAAGCACCGAGGCCACCATCGGGGCCGCGATAGCGACCAAGCCGAGAAGGGACAGACTGACTGCGAATGACATTGTTTCTCCCTTCTCCTACACGCCGACGACCACGAAGACAAACGCCAGGACGGCGATGCCAACGACGATCCAGGTCTGGTTGCCAAGCACCTTAAAGCGCGAGCGCGAGCAGGAGTTCTCGATCACGCCGCATACGACAAAGTCGATCAGGCACTTAACAAGGAAGATGACCGCGCCCAGAACGGCAGCGGCGCCCACGGTCGCGGGCTCGCCCCAGGGGACGAAGATCGCGCAGAACCAGGCGACGACCAGGACCTGCTTCATGGACATGGCGAGCTTGGCCATGGCGAGCGACGGGCCTGAAAGCTCGGCGAGCGGACCTTCCTGAAGCTCCTGCTCGGCCTCGGCCTGATCAAACGGCAGCTTGCCGAGCTCCATATAGCAGGCAATCGCAAAGGCGATGCCGGCGAGGATCACGGCGACCGGCGCGTCGACGGTGCCCGTCATGATGTGCTGACCCATGGTGGCGATGTCGGTGGAGCCGCACACCAGGGCGGCGGCAAACAGCGCCAGCAGCATGGACGGCTCGATGAGCACGCTCATGAGCAGCTCGCGGACGCCGCCGATACCGGCGTAGGCGTTAGACGAATCCACACCGCAGAGGGCGAAGAAGAAGCGGGCGAGCGCCAGGCTGTACATGATGGTGATGGCGTCACCAAAGACCGGGATGGGGCTTTGCGCCGTAAAGAGCGGCAGGCCCATCGCGAGCATAAAGGCGACGGCGAAGAACAGCGGCGGCATAATGCGCAGCGCAAAGCTCGCGTCCTCGCTCTGGGACTCGGGGCGCGCAAAGAGCTTGGCCAGGTCGCGGTAGTCCTGCATGATGCTGGGGCCGCGACGGTTGTGCATCTTGGCGCGGATCACGCGACCGAGACCGGAGAAGAACGGCGCGACGGCCATGACGACCACGCCCTGCAGAACGGCAAGTACGATGTTGTTCATGCTCTCCCCTCCTTAACCCATTTGCACGGCGAGCACGAGGAACACCACGAGTGCCGCGACGATGTAGCAGATATAGATGCTGTAGTTGCCGCCCTCGAGCTTAGTCGCGAGATCGGCGAGCTTCTCGACACCCTTATGCGGGGCATCGACGAGAACCTTGTCGGGTACGGGCTCCACAGCCTCGGCCACGCCGGTGAGCTTCTGGAAGAAGTGCGCGATGGACCAGCAGACGGCCGTGCAGCGGTCGCGCAGCGTGTAGAGCGGCTGCATAAACCAGGACACCTCGGAGGCAAAGGTCGTGGCCACGACGGGCATATGCTCGTTGGGAGCATAGCCGCATGCCCACGGCTGGGACTTCTGCACCTTGCCGACGGTCTTGAGCTTGCGATAACCGCAGGCAAGGCCGACGAGCACCACGAGCGCAATGGCGATCGCGGGCGTGGAGGTGGCAGCGCCGGAGTACTGGTTCATGAGCTCCATGCCCTCGGCGGCAAACACGCCACCGTACGGATGCAGCACGGACGCGGCGACATCGACCAGCACGGGAGCGATCACGGGAGCGCCAATGCCCAGCACGACGCAGATGGCCGCGAGCAGGCCCTGCGCAAACACCATGGGGGCGGGAACCTCCTTGGCATTGGCCGCGGCCTCGGAGCGGGGCGCGGAGGCAAAGGAGACGCCGTAGGCCTTGACGAAGCACGTGACGGCCAGCGCGCCGGTAATGGCAAGCGCGACGGCAGCGAACACGGCCACAATCATGACGGCCTTGTCGCCCTGCATAGCGGCGTTAAACAACGACTGGTAGGTAAACCACTCGGACACAAAGCCGTTGAAGGGCGGGATGGCCGAGATGGCAAGCGCGCCAACGAGGAAGCAGATGGCCGTTGCCGGCATACGACGGAACAGGCCGCCCATCTTCTCCATATTACGCGTACCCGTGGAGTACAGCAGCGCACCGGCGCCCAAGAACAGCTCGCCCTTAAACATCGCGTGGTTAAACGTGTGGTAGAGGGCGGCCATCAGAGCCAGGACGGCGATGCCGACCGAGTTGAGCGCCATGGCGGCCATGGAGGCGCCGACGCCGAGCAGAATGATGCCGATGTTCTCGACGGAGTGATAGGCCAGCAGGCGCTTGATGTCATGCTCCTGCAGGGCGAAGGCCACGCCGAGGACCGACGAGATCGCACCGAAGACCATGACCATAAGGCCCCACCAGACCTGAACGCCCGAGGCGGAGAGCAGGTCGAGGCCCACCTTGAGGATGCCGAAGATACCGATCTTGATCATGCCGCCGGACATGAGGGCCGACACGTTGGACGGCGCCTCGGGATGCGCCTTGGGCAGCCAGCCGTGCAGTGGGATGATGCCGGCCTTGGCGCCAAAGCCAAAGAAGGCAAGCACAAAGCAGACCGACGCAACCGCGGGGCTAAACTGCGTAGCGCGGAAATCCGCAAAGGCAAACGAGCCGCCGGCGAAGTTGGTCATGGTGAGGAAGCTCGCCATGATGAGCACAAAGCCAACGTGCGCGATCACAAAGTAGAGCCAGCCGCCGTGGATGGAGTTCTCGTTCTCCTCGATCACGACGAGGAAGTACGAGGTGAGCGACATGAGCTCAAACGCAACCAGGAACCAGAACACGTTGTCGGCCGTGATGACGAGCATCATCGAGGCGACAAACGTGTTAAAGAAGAAGCCAGCGCGGCCCTTCTTGCCCGGATACTCATCAAAGTAATTGAGACCGTAGATCGATCCAGCAAACGCCAGCACCGAGATGAGCATCACAAAGACACCGGCCAGCTGGTTGAGCAACAGCTGGAAATGTGCGAACGGGAAGAAGACGATCGTGTCGACCGACGTGACGTCGCCGAGCACGGCCTGAATGCCGGCCACAAAGGAGAGCACCGCGGCGACGGCGCCGATAAAGCAGCCGGCGGTCTTGGCGGCGTTGTCGGCCTTGATCAGCAGAACCGAGGCGAGCGCACCGATGCACGAGACGGCAAGCGATGCGATAAACAGCGTCATGCTATCCATTGTTTACGCTCCCTTCTGCTTTCTCGGACAGGCCCTGGGCCACAGCCGCCACGTCGACAGACGGACCGTTCTCGATCGAACGCAGGCGCTTGGCCTCGTCGAGCTCGCGATCGGCCGCGCCGCCCATGACGGTAAGCGCCTTGGTGGGGCAAGCCGCCACGCAGTGGGGGCCATCCGGGTCGAAGGCACACAGGTCGCACTTGACGGCGCAGGCGTACTGACCGGGCGCCCACGTGAGCAGGCTGCTCAGGGACTTAGGATACGAAGGTGTCGGGTCGCACATGCCTGCGACACCGGCGATGGACGTGCCATCGGGGTGGATGGCACCGAAGGGGCACGCGATGGCGCACAGCCTGCACCCGATGCACTCCTGCTCCTTAACGTGGATGCGGTCGCCATCGTGCTCGATGGCATTCACCGGGCAAACCTCGGCGCAGGGGGCACCCTCGCAATGGTGGCAGGCAAGGGCGGCCGAAATGCCGCCGGTCTTCACGAGCGCCAGACGCGGCGTGTCCTGAAGACCCTGCATCCGGTGGGCGTCGGCACAGGCGGACTGGCATGTTCCGCAGCCGATGCACCTCTCCGGGTTGATGTCGATGAAGCGGTTCATCCCCACTTCCTTTCAAAGTAACGGGCCGGGCGCCCGAACGTACGGAACGCCCGGCCCAAAAAGCCAACGAGAACGGGACTACACGATTTGGTTCACGTGCGTCTCGTCGTCGAACTTGGCGGCACCAGGCTCAACATCCTGGGGAGCGGCGGCGTCCACCAGAGCTTGCTTAAGCTCGGTGTACTGACGCTCGACCTCACCCTCGGCCCACACCTGGTCTGCGATTGGGTCGACCTGGCAGGCGGAGAACTTGTCCTCGGGCGTATGCGAGACCGGGTCGACCTTGTGCATGGTCAGCTCGTTGCACTTGCCGATCCACCACTGGTAGGTCATATAGACCGTGCCCTTGTTGATACGGTCGCTCACGTCGGCGCGGCTGTATACCTGGCCGCGGCGGCTGTGGATCGAGACGATGTCGCCGTTCTTGATGCCGCGCGCCTGGGCGTCCGCGGGATTCATGCGGACAAAGCCGGGCTCGTCGGCAAGCAGCGCCAGCGTCTTGCAGTTGCCGGTCATCGAACGGCAGCTGTAGTGGCCAACCTCGCGGACGGTGCACAGGATGAGCGGGTACTCATCGTCGGGAAGCTCGGAGGGTGCCTCCCAATCGTGCGCCATCAGGTTGGCGCGGCCGTCCTTGGTGGTGAACTTGCCGCCTGCGAACATGTCCGGCGTACCGTGGTCGTTCACATCGGTGGTCTTGACGGGCCACTGAGCATAACCGCCCTCGGGAGCCATCTTCTCGTAGGTGGCGCCCACAAAGTTGGGGCACAGGCTAATGCACTCGTTCCAGATCTGCTCGGTGTTGTCGTAGTGCATGGGGTAGCCCATGCGCGTGGACAGGTCCGCGAAGATCTCCCAGTCGTGGCGGCACTCGCCCTTGGGCGGAACGGCCGCGTCAAAGTGCTGGAAGCTACGGTCAGAGGCGGTAAAGACACCCTCGTGCTCGCCCCAAGAGGTAGCGGGCAGGATGACGTCGGCGAGCATGGTCGTCTGCGTCATAAAGATGTCCTGGCAAATGAACAGATCCAGCTCGGAGAGCGTCTTGCGCATACCGGCCGAATCGGGCTCGGTCTGCACCGGGTCCTCGCCGTAGTTGTAGAAGCAGTGCACCTTGCCCTCGTCGACCAGGTGACCCAGGTCGGTGAGCTTGTAGCCCTCCTCCAAGGGGAGCTTTTCCTCGGGCACGCCCCAAGCCTTGGCAAACTTGGCGCGAGCGGCGGGGTCGGTGACTTTCTGGTAGCCAGGGTACAGGTTGGGCAGCATGCCCATATCGCAGGAGCCCTGGACGTTGTTCTGGCCACGCACGGGCGCGAGACCGGAGTTGGGTTTGCCGATCTGGCCGGCAACGCAGGCGATGGAGGCGATGGTATGCACCGTCTTCAGGTTCTGCTTCTGCTGGCATACGCCCATACCCCAGCCAATGATGGCAGAAGGCTTCGCCGTGGCGTACATCTCGGCAGCTTGGTGGATCAACGCGGGCTCGACACCCGTGATGTCCTGTACGGATTCGGGAGTGTAGTTCTTGATGGTCTCCCACCACTCGTCAAAGCCGTTCGTGTGCTCGGCGACGAATTCCTTGTCGTAGAGGCCATCGTTGACCAGACAGTTGGCAAAGGCGTTGAGGAACGCGACGTTGCAACCGTTCTTGATCGGAAGGTAGAGATCGGCGATACGCGCGGTTTCGATATGGCGCGGGTCGGCGACGATGATCTTGCAACCCTTTTCTTTGGCTCGCACGATACGCCTTGCGACGATGGGGTGCGAATCGGCAGGGTTATAGCCGAAGAGGAAAATGCAGCCCGCATCCTCCATACCGGGGATGGAGCATGACATGCAACCTGAACCAACCGTGTCCATCAGACCGAGGACAGTAGGGCCGTGTCAAGTACGGGCGCAGTTGTCTACGCTGTGGGTGCCGATGCACGCACGCGTAAACTTCTGCATGACGTAGTTCGCCTCATTGCCGCCGCCTCGCGAAGAGCCGGTGGTCATGACAGCGTTAGGACCATATTCGTCAATTATGGCCTGCATCTTAGATGCGGTGAAATCCAGTGCCTCGTCCCAGCTTACGCGCTCAAGATCCGCGCCCTTGGTGCGGCGGATCATCGGGTGCAGTACGCGAGGAGTCAAGATCTTGGTGTCGTTGATGAAGTCGTAGCCGCTCATGCCCTTAAGGCACAGCTCGCCCTGATTGGTGATGCCGTCGAGCGGTTCGGTACCCACGACCTGGCCGTTTTGGACCAGGAGGTTAAACTGGCAACCGGCGCCGCAGTACGGGCAGATCACTTTATGCTTCTCCATGACACCCTCCTTCCTTTCTCTGCTACCGATTAATCGGTACGTATTTGACAATCGTTGGGCTTGTATGGCCGCCCGCCTACGCCTCGTTTTCGATGGTGGCGCGGGCACGCTCGGCGGTCAGTTCCGCCAGGCGCTCCTCGTCTACCAGGGTGAGGCCCTTGGTCGGGCACGCCTCGGCACACGCCGGACCGCCGGGACGGTCCACGCACAGGTCGCACTTGAGCACAAAGCTCTTGGTCTGCGACCCCACGCGCACATCGCCCATCAAGACGGGGACCTGCGTGGTCGCCACGCTCACGGCGCCAAAGGGACATGCCATGACGCAGCTCTTGCAGCCGATGCAGTTGTCCTCGTTCACACCGATGCGATGGTTCTTTGGATCAAAGAACAGCGCGCCCGTGGGGCATGCCTTGGCGCACGGAGCGTCCTCGCAGTGATGGCAGGCCACCGGTGCGGAAATCTCGTAGGTGCGCGTCACGCGTAGGCGCGGTGCGGCGATGTTGCCGGGGATGTCGTGCGCCTCGATGCACGCCGCCATACAGGTTTGACACCCAATGCAGCGCGAAGAATCGGCGACGACTCGTTTATTGCCCATATTGTTCACTCCCTCCTGAATCCCTTGCTGGAGAGGTTCTGCCGACGTTGCCCCAGGCCGCCCGTGGCCTGGCATCGGTAAATCGAGTGCCCGCGGCGAAACAGGCAATCGACGGAATTTCTCCAACGGTATACACATTGAATATACGCAGTTGCCACGGGCGAACTTGGGCATAAGCCCTGCAATACGGGTGTATTGCAGTGGTTTTGGCAGGTCGGGATTATTCTCGGTGGGCTATAAAGGCGAGTGTATTACACGCGTACACTTACGAGATTTTCGCGCGCTCCTTCTGCGGATGTATTACGCTTGTAGTAATGTTTACACTCATTAACTTGAGTGAAATAAAGTGGTGGATATAAGATAGTCAAAAGAAAGCACAGGGCGAATTTGACCATCCGTGTTGCACTAGATAAGGGGGCTAGCGATGTCATCGACTCAAAAACGAGCCATCCTACAGGTGCGCATTCGCGAAGAGGACAAACAGCATGCCGAGCGTCTCTACGACGCAATGGGTACATCGCTTGCCGAGGCCGTTCGCCTTTTTGTTTCGCAGAGCATCCTCATGCGCAAACTGCCTTTTCAGCCGATCGCCGTGCGCTCAAAGGATGGCACGGCTGCCTACGGAGTGCTTAAGGCTTACGGGGACCCCAATCGCCGGTCCGAGGAACGCAACGCCTGGATTGAATATCTCGCCGCAGAAAGCGACGATTCGATCTTGGGTCCCGAGGAAGTAGACATCCATGAGTAGCACCATCATCGACGAGACCGTTATCCTACGCTACCTGCTTAACGACGACGAGGTCCTGTCGCCGCGCGCCGCCAAGGTTATCGCCACGCGCACCACCCGCGTCTACCCCGAGATCATCACACGCGTCGCCGTCACGCTTCGCGACGTATACAAGGTCCCCCGCCCCGAGATCGCGGCGGCCTTGACCAGGTTACTCGATGACGTTATGGTCGACGAGCCCACCGTCATCGCCCTTGCCATCAAGCTGTTTGGCAGGACGCATATGGACTTTAGCGACTGCCTGCTTGCAGCCCGCACCGCCATCTACAACGACGACGTCGTGAGCTTTGGCAAGCCCATCATCCAAGGCATGATCGATTACCGTCGCAAACGCATCAACGCAGCCGAAGCCCGCGAACGCGCCACCGACGCCCGCGGCCGCAGCACCGACGCCACCATCGACAAGCTCCGCCACCAAGGTCGCCACTAACCGACAGACAGCGGCATCGCCCGCCCCTCAGCCCCATCCCCTTCCTAAGTTGCGGTGAAATAGTTCCTGGATTTAGGCTTATTCGAGCTTTTCAGGAACTATTTCACCGCAACTTTTTGTAAGGGCAGGTTTTAATACCGCCGAAAGGCCATTATCGACCGTTTGCCGATGTGCCCAGCTCCGTTATAAGCCCCTGACCTGCACCGTCAAGCTTTTGGTCAGTTCATGGCAAGGTCCGACAGAATGGATATGCGATAGCTTGATGTCATTCGTTCCCTCTCAATGCCTTGGGGTCGCCAATGAGTAACGATGACCGCTGCACCAAACCACAGGTAAAGCTATTCTTCTCGATATTCGAGGCTCATCATGACGGACGCCTATTTGTAGCTACGGAAAAATGGGATGAACGATGCGCCTACGCACTCATGAAAAAACAAATGATCGTTCGACTCTATAACCACGTCTATGCCGACCCTGCATATTGGAATGACCTTGGCATAGAAGGTCGAATCTTTCAGCTGGCATCCGCCATTGCGATCGTTGAACCGGATGCCGTGTTTTGCGGAGCAACAGCGGCACTGCTCTACGGCATCGGTTCTGCATATTCGCTTCTCGACAAGGTGCAAGTGCTGCTTCCGCGTTCCACCAGACGCGATACGTATGAATTCGTTGAGTATCGTCGCTGGCGGGCGGGCGAAGTGTGGCAGCTCGGCCCGTTTACGCTCACGGATCCGTATCGAACGGTTGTCGACATCGCCCGAACGACCGCTTTTCGCTATGCGCTGGGTTATGTCGACGGGCTGGCTCGTGAGTACGGTGTCGAGCGCGAAGAACTGCGGGCATACGCACAAGCGAACTGCCGCGGACTGCACGGCATCGCGCGTGCGTTTGAGGTTTTTGAACACATGGATGGAAGATCGGATAACGGTGGAGAATCCGAAGCACGGGCGGCAATGATTCTGGCGGGAGTTGCCGCTCCCGAACTTCAGGTTGAAATCACTCGACCGGGAAACGCCGGCTATTATTTGGCAGATTACGGCTGGCAGATGCCGAACGACTCTTGGATGCTGGCTGAGCTGCATGGACTAGGCAAGTTTGAGGACGATACCCAAGATGATCCGGAACATACTGCGGCAAAAACCTATCGGGCTGCCCTCATGCGCGACGCAAACCTGCGTGCCATGGGCCACAACGTCATTCATTTCAAGCTCTCAGACACCTACGATGTCGAAGCATTTGGCGCCATGTTGCGCGGCTACGGTATACCAACCACAAAACCCTACGCAGACTCCTGACCGGCTGCCCTCATCTTCTCGACAACAGAACCCAACATCGGCCCAACCAACTCGGCCTCAATAAGTTGCGGTGAAATAGTTCCTGGATAACAG
>CAKUHM010000003.1 GCA_934655835.1 uncultured Collinsella sp.
CGACAACGAGGCCCAGGGGCGCATTATCGCCGAGCTCGCCATCGCCCGCGGCGCACACCATATCGTCGTTGTGGGTCGAGCGGCATTTATGCAGCTCACCCTGCGCGTTCTTGGCATTCACAAGGCGCTGGCGATGCGTCCCGACATTAAGATCGAAGTTATCGACGCCGGCGAATGGAACACCGCGGCCGATGGCTACGGTATCGGTGCACAGATTGCCGAGCGCCCGACCGACGAGCGCCCCGATTTTGTCGTAGGACTTACCGACGTGTTGGCCTCCGGCGTCATCTCGGCGCTGGTCGACAAAGGCATCTGTGTCCCCGGCCAGATTCTTGTCGCCGGATGCGACGGTAACCCGCTTGCCTGGAGCGGATCCGTCTCGCTCACCACGGTTGCTCCCCCGGGCTACGAGATTGGCCGCAAGGGCGTCCAGCTGCTGATGGAACAAATCGAGCAAAAGGCGCCGGCAAAAACCAAGCACATCCGCATCGGATCCGCGGCGCGCACCGTCACCGCGGTCACAGCCGTCGAGGACATCAATCGCCAAGAGCTCGTGCGCCCGTTCCTGTTAGAACGAGCAAGCACCCAGGCAGACACCCAGACCGACGCCACGGCCATCAACCTCGGCGCGTACCTGTAGCCGCTTACCCCGCTGAGTCTTTAGGCGCAGCGGGGTAATCTATCTATGCCCACGCGAGCGTAACTTCCCATTTCGTGTAAACTCGCGCGCATTTAACTTCCCATTTCGTGTAAGTTCGCCTCCATATAACTTCCCATTTCGTGCAATGCGACGTTATCAGGCCAATGCTCAAAACAAAAAGGGCCCGACAAGCAAGCACTTGTCGGGCCCTTTTCTCTACCGTTCGTTAGAACGGCGGAACAAACAGAAAAGCGGCCGTTCGCACAACGCAAACGACCGCCTTTTAAAATCTAATTGAAATAGATGGTATGCCAGCGCTAGCGCACGTCCTTAACTGCCGCCGTCAGCTCAAACAGCGTGTCGAGCACGGCGTCGCAACCGTCCACCACGTCCTGCGGCAGCGGGACGATATCGGGCACGGCAAAGACATGGCAGCCGGCCGTGATACCCGAGACGCAGCCGTTGCGCGAATCCTCGACCACGGCGCACTCCTCGGGAGCAAAGCCCGCGCGCTTGCAGGCAAGCAGATACATCTCGGGATCGGGCTTGCCGTGCACGACGTCCTCGCCGCAAGTCACAGTCTCAAACTTGTCAAAGAGACCGAACGCCTTAAGGTTGCGCTCGGCGGTAACGTGGCGCGAAGACGTCGCAAGGCCCACGTGATAGCCCGCAGCCAAAAGCTCGTCCAGGCACTCGGCAGCGCCGGCCTTAAGCTCCAGCTCGGTCTTGACCATCTCGTCGCGAATCTCCTTGTGGCGGACATAAATCGCCTCGGCGATCTCGTGGCTACCGTAGCGCTCCTCGAGAATGCCCATGACATCTACCAGCGTACGGCCGATAAACTGATGAATCAGCGCGTCATCAATCGCGAGCCCCAGCTCGGCAGCGCCCGCCTTCCACGCCTTAATACCCAGTCGCTCGGTGTCGACCAGCGTTCCATCCATATCAAAAATGACAGCCTTGATCATTTCGGTCCCCCCATTGGCTTGCATTGCCGCTACTCTACCGCACTTTACGAACTTGTATATAACGTATATACATATTGCACTTTCGTTACATAGATAGAAGTCTTATGGCGAGCGGCTCGGTAGGATTATAGTTTCGTCCGAGCTTTCAACTGTAAGGAACGTTTCATGCTTTCAGACACCACCGCACCCGCAGAGGAGCTTCAGAACAAACTCGCAGCGCTCGAGCAGCTGCTTTTGGCATATGGACGCGTCGCCATCGGCTTTTCCGGCGGCGTCGACAGCAGCTTTTTGGCCGCCGTTTGCTCCCGCATCATGCCCGCCAACACCCTTCTCGTCCATCTCACCACGCCGCTCATCGGCACGCCCGAGCAGGCTTCGTTTGAGCGATCTGTTGACGGACAAGCCGATGAGAGCCCGCATTTTAAGCTTCCGGTGCTTAATCTTTCGGTTGACCAGCTCCAGCTTCCTCAGGTTGCCTGCAATGACGCCGACCGCTGCTATCACTGCAAACGCGCCGGCTTCACCGCCATCGTCAACCACGCCAAGTCACTGGGTTTCCCCACCGTCATCGACGGCAGCAACGCGAGCGACCGCGGCGACTACCGCCCCGGCATGCGCGCTGCCGAAGAGCTCGGCGTGCGCTCGCCTCTTATGGAGGTCGGCTTTACCAAGGAAGAGGAGCGCGAGCTGCTGCGCGCATGGGGCTATCCCGTCTGGAATCTGCCCGCCGGCGCCTGCCTTGCCACGCGCATCCCCACGGGCGAGAAGCTTACGCGCGAGAAGGTCGACCTGATTCGCGCCTGCGAGGATTACCTGCACGACCTTGACCTTTCGCAGGTCCGCGCGCGACTGGTCGGCGGCTGTATGCATATCGAGGCCGCCCCGTCCGACGTCGCCAAGATCGCCGCCCTCGGCGGAACCTTGGTCGATGCCGAAGGCAAAACCACGCTGCCCGCCGCCATCGAGTCGGCCCTACGCGACCTAGGCTGCAACGACATCTCCCCCGAGGTCACCCCCTACATCCACGGCGCGATGAATCAATAGGCAACGCCCCAATAAGTTGCGGCGAAATAGTTCCTGAATAACGGCTTTTTGCGCTAACCAGGAACTATTCCACCGCAACTTCCAAATGATCATTCGAAGCCGGCTGCCTTGAACCGTGAATCGGACTGCTCGCCACGAAATGGGCCTATTTACTACGTTTCACTGGCCACCCTCGACCATGCCGAAAAACACGAAATTAAAACCGCAGGTAGACGGCTTACCGATTTTCAGAAAACACGGCCATGGTCGACCGGTGCGGGTCAAACGTAGTAGATAGGCCGTTTTTGTGGCGCGACACCAGATCGGTCTTTTTGGACGGGACTTTTTGACTATTTGCGCCAGCCTAGTTGCCCAACTAGTCAAAAAAGCCCCGCCCTAAATTAACTAATTCAGGTTGAGCATAAGTGAGCGAGCGAGTTCCGGGTGCGGCAAGGTGACGTGAAACAAGCGGGCGCTGACCTTTTGGTCGCGCCCGTGAAGCTGAACGTCAGATTGCCGTGCCCGGGGCCTGCGCAGCGCCAAGCAGTTACGCCGTTTGTAAAACGGCGTAACCTATAGGTTTATTTTGGTCGGTTTTATCTGGGCAAACGCAAGCAGGGCCGCTGCGCTTATGGCGTCGCGGCCCTTTTCCTTGGAGAAGGATCGATTAATGGAACGGAGAACCCGTTCTAGCCCTCGAGGCCGGCGTTGATAAGCTCGGCAATCTCTACGGGGTCGGTGCTTTCGCGCACCTTGTCGCGGAAACCAGCGTCCATCAGCATCACGGCCGCCTTGGAAAGCAGGCGCAAATGCGTGGTGCCAGCCTCGCCAGCGGGAACATACAGCGCGAGCGCGACATCGACGGGAACGCCGTCAAAGCTCGGCCACTCAACGGGCTCGGCCAACTTGAGCACGGCCACGCCCGGCGTATGAATCGCATCGCTCTTGGCATGCGGAACGGCAAAGCCAGCGACAAGACCGGTCTCGGCCTCATTTTCGCGAGCAATAAAGGCGGCCTCTACGGCAGACGCGTCATCGGCAAAGCCAAGTTCAACAGCCTGCTCGGACAAATAATGCAGAGCATCCTCGCGCGAGGCGGCAGCATGTCCGATCGTCACCTGATTGGCAGATACAAATCCCATGGAAAACCCTCCTTACAGCACGGACCTGACCGCGGCTTCGATGCCGTCGGCATCCAAACCGTACTTGTGCAGCAAATCGACCGCGGGGCCAGACTCGCCATACACATCGCGCACGCCGACGCGACGCATCGGCACCGGATGCTGCTCGGCAAGCACCGAGGCAACCGCCTCGCCAAGACCGCCGATAATCGAATGCTCCTCGGCGGTGACCACGCGACCGGTCTTCTTTGCGCTGGCGACAACCAGGCGCTCGTCGAGCGGCTTGATCGTGTGCATGTTGATAACCTCGGCATCGATGCCATCGGCGGCGAGCGCCTCGGCAGCGGCAAGCGCCTCGGCGACCATAAGGCCGCAGGCGACGATGGTCACATCGGACCCCTCGCGCACGACCACGCCGCGACCAATCTTGAACTCATAGTCCTCGCGGTCGTTGATGACCGGCGTCGCCAGGCGGCCGAAGCGCATGTAGACCGGTCCCTCAAACTCGTAGGCGGCGCGCACGCAGGCGCGGGCCTCGACATCGTCGGCGGGGACGACCACGGTCATGCCCGGGATCGTGCGCATGAGCGCGATGTCCTCGCAGCACTGGTGCGTGGCGCCATCCTCACCCACCGAAATGCCCGCGTGTGTAGCGCCGATCTTGACGTTGAGATGCGGGTAGCCGATGGAGTTGCGGACCTGTTCGTAGGCGCGACCGGCGGCAAACATGGCAAAGGTGCTCGCGAAGGCAACGCGGCCCGTGGTCGCGATGCCGGCGGCAAGGCCCATCAGGTTGCTCTCGGCGATGCCGGCATCATAGAAGCGCTCGGGATGGGCGGCCTTAAACTTGCCGGTCTGCGTGGCGGCCGCCAGGTCGGCATCGAGAACCACGAAGTCATCGCGCTCGTTGCCCAGCTCGACAAGCGCCTCGCCGTAGCTTACGCGCGTGGCGACTTTTTTGACCTCTGCCATTAGAGCTCCTCCCCTGCTGCCGCGAGCTCGGCCATAGCCTGCTCGAACTGCTCGTCGTTGGGCGCCTTGCCATGCCAGCCCACCTGGTTCTCCATAAAGGAGACGCCCTTGCCCTTCACCGTCTCGGCGATGATGGCTACAGGCGCGCCGCTCACCTTGCGAGCCTCGGCGAAAGCAGCTGCGATCTGCTCCATGTCGTTGCCGTCGGCTAGCTCGATCACATGCCACTTGAAGGCGCGGAACTTATCTGCGAGCGGCATCGCCGAGTTGACCTCGTCGATCGTTCCGTCAATCTGCAGGCCGTTGTGGTCGACGACCGCCACAAGGTTGTCGAGCGCGTGGTTACCGGCGAACATGGCCGCTTCCCACACCTGTCCCTCCTCGCACTCGCCGTCACCCAGCAGCGTGTAGACACGGTAGCTGTCGCCCCAGTGCTTGGCGGCAAGCGCCATTCCAACAGCAGCGGAAATGCCCTGTCCGAGCGAGCCGGTGGACATGTCAACGCCCGGGGTGTCGTTCATATTGGGGTGGCCTTGCAGACGGCTGCCAATATGACGGAGCGTCTCGAGCTCCTCCTTGCCGAAGAACCCGCGCTCGGCAAGCACGGCGTAGAGGGCGGGGGCGCAGTGGCCCTTGGAAAGCACGAAGCGGTCGCGGTCGGCGCGACGCGAATCCGCCGGGTCGACATCCATCTCTGCAAAGTAGAGATAGGTCATGATGTCGGCAGCGCCAAGCGATCCGCCCGGATGTCCCGACTTGGCAGCATGAACCGCCGTCACGACACCCTTCCTGACCTCGTTGGCAACCTTCGCCAGCTCCTGATTGGTCATAGGGAATTCCTCTCTTGAGCGCGCCTGCCCGGCATGGACAAATGCCAGGCAGGCGAAGCCATCGTTACTGGGCGCTGACAACCTTCTGCCAGTCGGCCTCAAAGCTCGCGAGGCCCTGATCGGTCAGCGGATGGTGCAGGCACTTCTTAAGAGCTGCCATGGGCACGGTCGCGATGTCGGCGCCGAGCAGCGCGGCCTGGGTCACGTGGTTGGGCGTGCGGACCGAGGCGGTGATGATCTCGACGGTGTCGTCGACGTTCTTGCCCGTCCAGTCGTAGTTCTTAATGCAGGTCACGACGTTGTCGAGCTGCGAGATACCGTCCTCGGCGATGTCGTCGAAACGACCGACGAACGGGCTGATGTAGCGAGCGCCGGCGTTGGCGGCCATAAGGGCCTGCGTCGGCGAGAAGACGAGCGTCATGTTGACGCGCACGCCCGCATCGGCCAGCGCACGGCAGGCGGCGAGGCCGGCCTCGCACACGGGAAGCTTGACCACGATGTTGGGGGCGAGGGCGGCAAGGCGCTTTCCCTCCTCGATCATGCCCTCGGCCGTGGTGGCGGTAGACTCGGCGGAGACGGGCAGGCCCTCGCAGAGCTCGGCGATCTTGAGCATATGCGGCTCGAAGTCGGCGAGCTTGCCGCCGGTCTTGGCGTACAGGGACGGGTTGGTGGTGACGCCGGCCAGGCAGCCCCAGCTCTTGGCCTCGGCGATCTCGTCCAGGTTGGCGGTATCGATAAAGAACTTCATGGTGAACCCCTTCAAAGGAATCTAAAACTCAAAAGAATGGGACAAAGGGACTGTCCCTTTGTCCCATGTGCCGGGCCCGCAGCTAGGACTTGCCCCAGACCCGGCGTCGCGTAGGAAAAGCTACTTACTCGGCAAGAGCCTTCTCGATGCGAGTCGTGACGCCCTTAAGATTCAGGCCCACGACGTACTGCTTGATCGGGCGCTTGATGTGCTCGACCACAAAGCGCTTGCCGTCGATGTCCTGAGTGGCGAGGTTGCGGTAGAGCTTTTCGACCTGCTCCTTGACCTCGGGGTCGTTGAACGCATAGTGACCGGAAACATCCAGGATCTTCAGGCTGAGCTCATCGTCGGCAAGGATGTCGTCGACCTGCAGGTTGACGTCGTCGCCGGTCATCCACTTGCGCCAACGCTCGGTCTTGATGGCCTTGACCAGCAGGGTGTGATACAGGTCGGAGGGGTCATCGCACAGACCGTTGTCGACCAGGATCTGCTCGGTGGCGCAGAGCTTGAGGTAGGCACGGGTCTCCTCGGTGCCATACTGCGGAGCAACATTGGAGGCGGTCACGTGTGCCGGAATGTGCTCGAGCAGCGTCGCGTCATCCAGGTAGTCGGCGTTGTGCTCCTTCAGGCCCACACCGTAGCGCTTGGCCATATCGGCAAGCTCACGAGCGTTCTTAAAGTTGTAGTGGCCAACCTGCTCCGTCCAGCGGGTAAGGGTGCCGGTCTGACCGACGATGAAGGTGGGCATGGGGCATCCGCGCTTCTCGAGCTCGGGCTGCAGCTGAGAGATGAACTCCTCGTACTTGTCGGTGGAGGTCAGGCCGCCGTTGGTCTCCTCGGTGCCGACCTCATATGCGACCTCGGGCAGATTGTGCTCGCGACGATACTGCTCAAGATAGTCGATGAGGTCGATCGTGCGGCGAAGCACCACATCGAGCGGGATGACCTTACCGATCTGATAGGGGTCCTTGGTCGGATCCACCATCAGCAGGTCGAAGCCGGCCTCCATGTCGGCGACAAAGGACTTGCGAGCGAGCTCCATGGCCTCATCCTCGGGCAGGTGGGCGTTGCGCTCCTCATCGCGCTGCCACGGACCGCCGTGGTCGCGGCACAGGTAGTACGGACCGGTGTAGCCAACCTCGTCGGCGACCTTCTTGATGTCGGCGGCAAAGCGCATCTGGTCCCAACCGTTCACGTAGCCGGCGCCCATCTCGTCCATATCGACCTGGTTGCGGCTGGCGATGAACATGGGCGGAAAGTCCTCATCGCGGGCAAGCTCGAACACGGCCTGGATCAGATTGGGGCTCATGGGGCCAATGCCGACCATGGTTGCGTGGTCGCCGCTATCCTGCAGCTTGAGCATGCCCTGAACGGCCTGGCGGATGGTGAGATTGGACATTTTGTTCTCCTTCTCCTAAGGATTTTTGACAAAAGTTCCCTGGGGCCCGGGTTCGAGCCCTTTCAGTGCGGATGGATTTTGTTGTTTAGGGGCGGTTACGCGGAGTCAAATCCAGTCCTCCGCGCAACCGGAGTCCTTTAAGGTTTACTTAGCCTGCTTGTCAAGCTTGGGCTTCATGGCGATCAGGATCGCGGCGGCGACCACGGAGCCGATCACGATGTCCAGGCAGAACAGCGCGACGTTGTTCGTGGCCAGGGCGACGATAAAGCCGCCGTGCGGAACGTAGCAGTCGATGCCCTGGAAGGCGGCGAGAGCGGCGCCCACGGCAGAGCCGATGCAGATGCCGGGCAGGGTGTGGCCAAGATCCTTGACCGCGAAGGGAATAGCGCCCTCGGTAATACCGATGCAGCCCATGAACAGTGCGGAGATACCCATCTGGCGGTCGGCGTCATCGAACTTGTTCTTGGCGATGAGCGCGGCAAGACCGCAAGCGATCGGGGGAATGGCGACGGCGACGCGGAACATGCCGTTGGGCCCATAGATGCCGGAGGCCATGATGGCCATGGTAAAGGTCGAGGCGGTCTTGTTGATGGGGCCACCCATATCGAAGGCGGTCATAACGCCGATGACCAGGCCCAGGACGACGGCGGAGCCGCCCTGCAGGCTACCGAGCACGCTGGTGAGCCAGTCCATCACAAAGCCAAGCGGCGTGGCCAAGATGTAGATGTATGCCATGCCCAGGACGAGCGAGGTCAGAATCGGGATGATCAGGATCGGCATGATGGTCTGGATGGTGTTGTTGACCTTCCAGGTCTTCATCCAGCGGACAAAGTAGCCGCAGATGACGGCCATGATCATGGCGCCCAAGAAACCGGTCGAGACGCTGTTGCCGCTGGGAGTGACGACGGCGTTGTTGACCAGATAGCCCAAGACAAAACCGGGGGCAAGTGCGGGCTTGCCGGCCATCGAGTAGGCGATGTATGCCGCAAGCACCGGGATCATCATGGAGATGCCGGCCATGCCGATGGTGTTAAGGCTCACCATCAGTGGGTTGGTGACCTCCATGCCGCTGGCGCCGGCGGTGCCGGATGCCAACGAGAATGCAAGGAACACGCCACCGATAACGACGATGGGGATAAAATAGGAAACGCCGGTATTGAATGCATTGAGCAGCGTCTTACCGGGATCGGCAAAGATGGACTGCTTGGACGCCGGTGTCGGGGCCTGCGGGGCAGCGGAGACGGCCTTCTTCTCTGCCTTGGCCTCGGCCTTGGGCGCGTCAACGGCGCCACCCGTCGCCTTGATGATCTCGACAGCCTGGTCGATGATCTTGACCGGATCGGCAATCACGTCGGAAGTGCCGACCTTCAGGAACTTGCCCTCGGCCATCTTCTGCTCAAAGCGATCTTCGTTCTCGACGCCCACATCGACGGACTCAAGGACCAGGTCGGCGGAGTCCACGTCTTCCTGCGTGAGCTCATTCTCGATGCCCAGACCACCCTGAGCCTCGACCTTGCACTCGATGCCACGAGCGGCGCATTCATCCTGAATCGCCTTCTGGGCCATATACGTGTGGGCGATTCCCACGGTACAGGCGGCAACGCCTACGATCTTCATTGCTTCCCTCTTTTCATAGAGTTGCGTGCGCAAGACACCGTTTGCGGAGGCCTCCGGAGCATCCCCTGCCGTTTGGACTTGCTGTCTTTTCGACAAGACCAATATAGGTGCTCACTTTTCTTAATGCCAGCTCATTTCGGTAAACGCGCAGGTCAGAGCGTTGGTTATGCTCTTTGGTTATGCGTTTAACCAAAATTGAATCCTGCGTTTTTAACCTCGATTTAAAAAGTCAAGAAGTATTTGATTTTCTCGGTGGACGGCAAACTCATATATCTGTCTTGGATTTAGGTGGCCCACAAGCGCCGCATTGTTGCATACTCATGAAGGGCGGGAGGAGCGCCAACAGGAGAAGCACCCGCGCCCAAAACTCAAAGCACCAAGCCGGGAAACGTTCATCTGTCGGAAGGAGTCGCTGTGGCAAAACAGCGCGTTACGATTGCAGACGTCGCTCGCGAGGCAGGGACCTCAACGGCAAGCGTCTCGTACTACCTCAACGACAAACGGGATAAGCTCAGCGAGAAAACGCAGGCGAAGATTGCGCGCGTCATCAAGGAACTCGGATACGTTCCCAACGCGCAGGCGCAGACACTCACCGGCAAACAAACCCACGTCATCGCCATTATCATTTTGGATAACACCAACAAGTGGGCGGGACTTGTCCTCAACGGCATGGAGCAGGTCATGCTCCCTGCGGGCTATCAGACGGTCGTCTGCACGAGCAACTTCGATCCCGACACCGAGCTCATGTACGTCGAAAAGATGCTCTCGTTGGGCGTCGATGGCTTTATCATCCAGCCCACGGCAAACTTCAAAGCCGTCCACGATCGCATTAGGCGCGCCGGCAAGCCGGTTGTCTTCTTCGATGCGGCCATTTATAGCCCAGGCACCAGTTGGATCAAAACCAACCTCTACGACGGCGTATACAACGCCACGCAGGCGCTTCTCGATGCCGGCTACGAAGATTTCTTTTCCATCGCCGCCAATATGACCGAAATGCGCACCCGCATGGAGCGTTTCCAGGGCTATGCCGAGGCGCTGGCCGCAAACGGGCAGCTCTACAAAGCCATCCCCATCGACCACAACAAGCCGTCAATCAGCGAACTCACCGAGTACTTTAAGTACAAGCTCAATCCCGCCAAGCGCACGCTTATCTTTGTACAAAACCAATGGGCACTTCCCCGTGTCTACAAGGCGCTTCAGCCTATGGCGCATCTGATTCCACAGCAAATCGGCCTTTTGGGACTCAACTGCGAGGATTGGACCAATCTCACCACGCCCACCGTCTCCACCATCATCGAGCCCGTCGACCAGGAAGGCCGCGAGGCGGCCGAGATGCTGCTCGCCCTGCTTGACGGCAGCAGCGAACCCGGCGAGCAGCGCATCCTCGAGTGCAAGCTCAACTGGCTCGACTCCACCTCGATCTAAACCGCGGGACAAAGTAATCAGTGCTTGTCCCAAATCTTAAGTATTTGTTCGATAGAACGACCTGCGGTGGCTCCTGCTAGACTGGTACATCCCGACCGTCTATCCAGGAGCCGCCATGTCGCGCAAGTCCGCCTACAAGCAAGTTCTTTCCATCGGTACTGCCGTGGTGCTGGGGTTTGCGCTGTTCACGGGCTCAATTGACGGAGCGCCCAAGCTGCTCTCGCCGCAGAGCGACGAGCAGGCAGCCGCGCTGGCCGAAAAGCAGGACGAAAGCCCCAACCGTACCGACGAGGAGGCCGATCTGGTCGCCCGCCTCGAGTCGGGCACGGCAAGTTCCGCGGACTCCAACGCTGGCGCAGAAGCCGACTCCGCCGAATCCGGCGATGACGCCGCAACGGACGACACCACCGTCACCCCCATCGACGAGGTCGAAAACCCCGACCTCGAGCGCGCCCGTGGCGTATACCTCAGCAGTATCCCCGACTACGCCGGCAACCCCTACGTCGCTCTGCGCGCCGACAGCACGCACGCGCTGGGCATGCCCTCGTTTACGCTCGATGAGTACGAGCGGGCGATCGAAGAGGGCTGCTTTAAGAAGTTCTCCAAGCTCGACAGCCTGGGGCGCACCCGCAAGGCGCTTGCCTGCGTAGGCCCCGAGTCGCTCGGCCAGGGCAAGCGCGGCGATATCTCGCGCATCCATCCCGCCGGCTGGCATCAGCAGCGATACGACTTTATTCCGGGCGAGAGCCTCTACAACCGCTGCCACCTCATCGCTTGGTCGCTCTGCGGCGAAAACGCCAACCGAAAAAACTTGCTCACCGGCACGCGCTATCTCAACGAGACGGGCATGTTGCCTTTTGAGGAGCAGATCCTCGACTACATTCGCGACACGGGCAATCACGTGCTCTACCGCGTCACGCCCATGTACAACGAGGGGGAACTCGTCTGTCGCGGCGTTCGTCTGGAGGCGCAATCGGTCGAGGATCACGGCAAGACGCTTTGCTTCCATGTGTACTGCTACAACCTTCAGCCGCACGTGCAGATTGACTACGCGACCGGCAAAAACCAGGCCAACGGTGACTAATCCCAAAATGGGGACAAACCCCTTTTTGGGATTATGCTATTCGCGCGCCACCATTACCCCAATTTAGGATCTGTCCCCACTTTGGGGTTGAGGAGGGATTCGAGGCTACGGATGTAGATGGCGAGGGCGCGCTTGAGTTGATGCTCCCAGATGCCCTCGTCGGGGCCGTGCTCGGGACCGACCCAATCGGGCAGCGGTTCGGTTCGATCGAGCGGACCGAACCCCACGGCATGAGGGAAATGATGCGCATACGTGCCCCCGCCGATGGCAAACGGTACCGCGTGCCGGCCCGCGAACTCCTCGTAAGCACGGCGGAGCACCATGACCTCGGGCGATTGGGGATCCATGGCGAACGGCTCCCGCGTATGGGTGATACGCGCCTCGCAGCCGCACTCGCACGCCACATCCTCGATGCGATGGCCCACCTGCTCGACATCGGCCGCACCCGGAAGGCGCGCATCGAGCGTAAGCACGAAGCGCCCCGCCTGAGTGCGTACAGTTCCACCGATGCACGTGAGGCCGCCGAACAGCTCGTCTGCGATATCGATTCCCAAGCCGGAGCCGTCCCACGCACCAAGGGCCCGCTTACAAAAGCCAAGGAACTCGCACTCGGCCGCGCTGCAGATACCGCACACGGCCAGATAGGCCACCAACACGTTGATGGCGTTCACCGTACCCGCCGGTTCGGCGGCATGCCCGGCGACACCGTGTGCCACGATGCGGGCCACGCCGTCGCCGGCGGGTTCCACATCAATCCCCTCGGCGCGAGGCAGTCCATCCACGCGGGCATCCATGCGCACGAGCGCCTCGGCACGGGCGGGCACCGCGTTTCTCGCCACGCCGCCGGCGAGCTCAATAATCGCCCCGGCGCTGTCGACCGCATGGGAGACCTCAGCGTTGACGCAGCCCTTCTCCCCACAGCAGACGGCAAACTCGGCATCGGGTGTGAACAAAAATGCCGGCGGCTCGTGATCTGCCAGGTAGCGGCGCACGTCCATCATGCCCGCCTCCTCCGATGCGCCCAAGATGCATCGGAGCGTCCGCCGCGGCTTCCAGCCGTTGTGCACGCGGCGCGCCAAAAACCCGGCAGCATAAATCGAGGCCAGCGCCGCACCCTTGTCATCGAGCACGCCGCGGCCCAAAAGCACGCCTTCGCGGCGCGTCACGGTATAGGGTTCGACCGTCCATCCCTCGCCCGCGGGAACCACGTCCACGTGGGCGATCGTCGCCACCTGTTCGGGTGTCTCGCCGGCAAGCTCGCCATATGCGACGTGCCCGTCGCAGTCAACGACCGCAAGCCCCTGGCGGCGCGCCACATCCATCGCAACGTCAAGCGCCCGGCGGCATTCCGGGCCCCATGGAGCGCCCGCCGCGGTGCGTGACTCGTCGACCACACTCGGCACGGCCACGAGCGCCTCGAGATCATCGAGAAAGCTCGGCCAGACTTCGTCCACATAGGCGCGAATCTCGGCAGCCGACGTCAGCTCGATCCCCGCTGACAATCTAGCTGCACTCGCCACGCCACATGCGGTCGCAGGCATCCCGCGCGTCCCTAACGCCTCGTCACTCATTGCTCTTCTCCTCGACATAGCCAAAGTCGCGCCCCAAGAACGCGACGGTCTCCTCGTAGGTGCGCGGCAGGCGCACGCGGGCGCGCTCGGCATCGTGCAGCACGGAGAACAGATAGTTGAACATGCTGCTCTTGTCGGCCAGACGCTGACTCGCAAGCGTCACCACCACCAGGTCAATCTGCTCGTCGCCGTCGCGCAGGGGCGCGTCGGGCATGATGGCGAGCAAGCGAAACGTCGAGGCCGCAACCGGCGTGATGGTATGTGGGAACGCGACATGTCCCAGCTGCAGACGGTCGCCCTGACGCTCGCGATCCATGATGAGGGCTGCCTCGCCGGCCGAGATCGCATGCGCCGCTACCAGCCCGCCGAGGGCGCGCGACAGCTCATCGAGGTAGTCACCGGCACCAACATGCAGCTCAAGATAGCTCGCACGCGGCAGCAAGCTCGCGATATCGCGCTCATAGAGCACACGCAGCGCCATCTGGCGGATGCGGTCGACCTCGTAGGCCGAAAGCACACCCGAGAACGAAAGATCCCATTCACGAGCGGCCTTAAAGTTGCGCGCGGCCGCAGCATCGCCCACCACCAGGTCGAACGACCCATCCTTGAGCGCGCGCCGGGCGAGCGGCTCGCTGTCCACGAGCTCGACCTCAACGCCGTCGGTGCCGCGCTCGATCAGGGATTTGTTGATAGTCGCCACGGAGGGTCGCCCGCAAACCAAAAGCAGACTCACGGGGCTGCGCGTGAAGTGCTCCAGCGAGGCCAGCACGTAGAGCGAGAGGAAGTCGGGCTCTACAAACAGGCGCTCGTCGAACGCGCGCAGGCACTCGGAGAGGTCGGCACCGAAATCGAACTCGAACGGATGCTCCATACGGATCCCGCGCATCTGCTTTTGGATCTCCACCGACATGAGCGTGGGAAAGAGAGCGCAGCGCAGTACATGGTCGAAGATAAGACTACCGAGGTCCTCGCGCGTCGACTTGATGCCGTGCGAGGCGAGCACCTCGCCGATGCGCGCCAGGATGGCCGCACGGCACGTGACCAGGCGGTAGAGCAGGTCCTTCTTGCGCTGCTGGAACTCAGTGACGGCACGCGCGCCGGCATCTGCCCCACCCGGGGCATCGGGCACGAGCCACGCGCTGCACCAGACGGCAGCAAGCGTCTGCATCCTCAGCTGACGCTGTGACAGATACGGCTCCATGAGTAGGCGATATTCCTCGCCCCGCTCGCCGAGCAGGCGCATCAGGGTGTCCCAGCCGCACGAGCGCTCGAGCTCGGCGGCAATACCAGTATTGTCGATGGCGAGCGCCGCCAAGAGATCCGCCGGCCCCATGCCGCTAAAGTCTGCATCGATCCCGTAGCCCACGCGTGCCTCGAGCGCAACGACTCCGCGCAGCCGAACGTTGATCTCATCCATCGCTGCGCGCACGGAGCGGATCGAGAGATAAGTCTCCCCCGAAACCTGCACCGTCGAGATCCCCGGCCGGGAGAGCACGCACATGAGGACACGCGCTTCATCGGTGAGGTCCCGCGACAGGACGGAGGCGATTGCGTCCTCGGACGTGACCACCAGATGGTAGTTGGGATCGCTCGAGATAGTGCCGGCACCCACGGACTCGAGCCACGCGCTCACGCTCGCCACTTCGCGCACCACGGTACGGCGGGAGACGCCGAGTACCTCGGCGAGCTCGGCGCCGGAGCGTGGACCGTCGTCGAGCGCCCGCAGGAGCTGTCTCTGTCTCTTGCTGATCATGCCGCTACGAGCGGATGCCGGCGAGCATCCGCTCCATCCCCCTCTCGACCTTCGAGTGCGGACAGGCGAGATTCATGCGCAGGTACCCGGCACCGCCGTACGTCTCGCCCGACATGATGCCCACATGGCCCACCTCAACGAGCCGGCGCTGGAGCTCGGCCGCATCCAACCCCAGGCCCGAGGCATCCATCCAGGCAAGATAGGTCCCCTGCGGCACCGCAAAGCGGATCTCGGGCAGATTGGCGACAAGGAAATCCTTGAGCGCCTGCATATTGCCGCGAATATAGGCCACAAGCTCGTCCACATACTCGGAGCACGAGCGATACGCCGCCATCTGGGCAGTCATCCCCAAGATACTCACGCTCGACAGGGCGTTTTTTTGCTTGAGCTCGAACAGGAAGCGTTCGCGCAGGTCATCGTCGGGGATGAGCGCATAGGACCCGATGAGCCCAGGCGTGTTGAACGTCTTGGAGGCCGAGCACAGCAGCGCCACGCCCTCGCGCGTGATGTTCGTCACGGGTGTGTAGGGAGTTTCGCCCAGAATCATATCGCGATGGATGTCATCCGAGATGAGAAAGACCCCGTTGGCATGGCAGAGCTCCACGATACGAGCGAGCTCGCCTGCCGTGAAGACCTTGCCTGTGGGGTTATGCGGGTTGGTGAGCAGCATAACCTTTGCCTCGGGGCGGGCAAGCGCCACCTCGAGGGCATCCCAATCGAGACCATAGCCGTCCATGGCGCTCGCCTGAGCGACGGCCACAAGCTCGCGCCCGTTGCCCTCAATCAGGCCGTAGAAGGCGTCGTACATGGGAGTGAGCGTCACCACGGCGTCATTCGGCTCGCTCACCAGGCGAATGACCGTCGCAGCCGAGAAGATAACGCTCGGGCTGTACACGACCCAGTCCATGTCCACGTGGGACGCCCCGTCCCTGGCAAACCAGCCGGCAACACTACCCTTGTAGTCACTATGGTTCCAGCGGGTATAGCCAAAGATGGGGTGTTCCATGCGGGCGCGGAGGACGTCCATAACCTCGTCGGGCACGGCGAAGTCGGTGTCCGAGATGGAAAAGGGAAGCACGTCTGCGCTGCCAAACCGGTCGGCCGCATAGTCCCATTGGGTGCTGTAGGTACCCATTCTGTCGATGACGCGATCGAAGTCGTAACGCATTTCCCCATTCCTTTCATTGAAACCTGCGGAGCCGCCGAACAGACCGGCGACCCCGCAGGACTAATTATTCTATCGAGACTTAGGCGTTCTGAGCCTCGCGCTTCTTCATCCAAGCGGACTTGAAGACGATGATAAGGGCGATGTTCAGGACCAGACCCACAGCGACGGCGATGTAGTAGCTGGTCGCCGGGTAGATGAGGCCCAGGAATGGATCGAAGATACCGATGCCCGGAGCGATGCGCTGGACGCCAAGGGCCATGGAGATGGCACCGGCGACGCCGCCGGCGATGACGTTCGCGGAGATCATAGGCAGGGGTGCGGCCAGGGCATAGGGGATAGCCGGCTCGGTGGCGACGGTTGCGCCGACAATGAGCGCAGGGATTGCGGAGTCGCGCTCGGCCTGCGTGAAGAGCTTCGGACGGATCCAGGTAGCGATGGCAGCGGCCATCGGCGGAAGGATCGTCACGACGCCTACAATGCCGTACCAGTCGTACACGCCGGAGCCCAGCAAGGAGAAGGAGAAGAACCAAGCGGCCTTGTTGACCGGGCCGCCCATGTCGAAGGCGAGCATGGCGCCTACCAGGAAGGCGGCGACGAGCTTCATCGAGCTCGGGATGGAGCTCAGCAGGCCGACGAAGGCGTTCATAAGCCAGGACATGGCCGGGCCGATGATATAGTACGTGCCCAGGCCAAAGATAAAGAGCGTCACGACCGGGATGATCAGGAAGCCGAGCAGGGACTGGAAGTTCTTGCCCAGGTTGATCTTTTTCATCGCTTTGACGAAATAGCCGATTGCAAGGCCGATCACGCAGGCGCCCAAGAAGCCTGCGCCGACCTCGGTGCCGAGCAGGTCGGTACTGTTGGCGAGGTAACTGCAGATGAAGGCCGGCATGATGGCGGGCTTATCACCGATGGCGTTGGCGATGAAGGCGCCCATCATCGGGATCATGAACGTGAAGCCCAGGCCGCCGATGGTATTAAGCACCCAAGCGAGCGAAGCCATCTGGCCGTCGCCAGGGGCTACATTGGGCGCGCCGAACTGGGCCATAATGGAACCGATGGCCATGAGTACGCCGCCGCCGATGACAAACGGCAGGGCCGCGGAGACGCCGGCCATGAGGTAGCTCATGATGCCGGTGGTGACGCTCTCCTGCTTGGCGCCGAGCTTGACCGCGGAAGCCTGGAAGACCTTGGCTTCACTCTCAAGGTTGCCCATAAGGCTGTCGATGCGCTTGAGGGCCTCGGAAACGGGCACTTCAACGACCTTCTTGCCGTCGAAGCGAACACGGTCATCATCGTTCATGCCGCGACCGAGCGCGAGGACGACGTAATCGGCCTCCTTGATCTGCTCGGGCGTAAGCTTGTTCTCGACACCGCTGGCACCCTGGGTCTCGACGTGGACCTCATAGCCCAGCTCGGTGCCCTTCGTCTTGATCGCCTCGGCCACCATGTAGGTGTGTGCGATGCCGGCCGGGCAGTTGGTGACCGCCACAATTGACTTTGCCATATGCTTCTCTCCTCTTTCCTTTCACACGGGGTTGAACATTACCTGCTATCCGACGACGCCCTGGATGAGGGCGCACACGTCTTCGATGGAGTCGCCCTTGAGATGGTCGACGAAATCCTTGTGCACGAGGCGACGCGCCAGTTTGGCGAGCAGCTGCAGATGGGTGTCGCTGCCACTCTCGGGGACGAGGATGTTGATGACCGTGTCGACGGGAGCATCGTCGAGCGCGCGCCACTCGACGGGCGCGGTCAGGCGCGCGAAGAGAATGGCGGGGGTACTGACGTTAGCGCTCTTGGTATGCGGGACAGCCACGCCGTTGCCAAAGCCCGTAGAAGCCTCGGCCTCGCGCTCATGAAGGTCGGAGACGATAGCGGACGCATCGGCGGCGACGCCCAGTTCCACGGCCTTCGCGGCGAGGGCCACGAAGACGGCGTTCTGGTCGGCAGCGTCGACGTCATCGAGCGTGTGCGTCGAATCAAACAGTGCCATGTCTGCCTCCTCTCGTTTGTTGTCGTTTCTCTACGCTTTTTAGTTTAGAAAGTATTCGCAAACCGCTTAACAGGCGCTTTGTCACTCGCGGTGTGCACGCCTTGGCCCCTCATGCGCCCAAGAGTCATCCACGCGCCCCGATTGCATCGATTTTGTCACCGAGGGGGTGGGCAGGCGCCGAGCGCCCGGCTCGCATCGCGCGCCGAATGATACAGCGTTAGACAAACGGCTCGTCGCAGAAGAAAGGCCCGCTCCGGAACTTGTCCGGAGCGGGCCACAATCGTCCCCAACCCAAATTGGGGTTATGTCACGCGATGCTGCGTGTGGGGTTGCTACCTTCCCGCGTTGTACAGCTCCACGAGCTTGGCCTGAACGTCATAAGGCACCTGCTCATAGCCTGCGGACTTCATGGTAAAGTCGCCCGTGCCGCGCGTAATAGAGCGCAGGCGCGTCGAATAATCCGTCAGCTCGGCCAACGGCGCCTGGGCGATGACCACGGTATCGCCGCGCTCATCGGTCTCCATGCCCGTCACGCGACCGCGCGAGGCCGAGATGTCGCCCATCACGGCGCCGGCATAGCTCTCGGGAATGGTCACGGTGATCTCCTCGATGGGCTCCAGCACCACTGGGTCAGCATCGGCGCACGCCTTGCGCAGGCCAATGCGAGCCGCCGCGCGGAACGCCATCTCGTTGGAGTCGACACTGTGATACGAACCGTCGTACACCGCGACGCGAATGCCCGTGAGCGGATAGCCGGCGATAATGCCGTCCTTCATGGTCTCCTGGACGCCCTTGTCCACGGCGGGGATCAGCGAGCGCGGAATGCGGCCGCCCACGAC
>CAKUHM010000004.1 GCA_934655835.1 uncultured Collinsella sp.
GTGCCCTCCGCCGAGCTCTCCCGCGGCCGCGGCGGCCCGCGCTGCATGAGCATGCCCTTCTGGCGCGAGGACCTCTAGGGTCTTCTAGGACCCGTACAGGTCTTAATACATACATCTAGCTGCCATTAGATGTCTCTCATTGGGGCGGTGCGGGTTTTCGCGCCGCCCCAATCTTGTATGAGGAACGTCAACACGGTTGGATGACTGCTTTTCTAAGGAGCTTGGTCATGGACATCAAGACGATTGGCGTTGAGGAATGGCTCAACGTTTGGGAGAAGAGCGCTACCTGGGATATCGCTCAGTCGACAATCTCGTCGCTCACCATGGGCGAGCTACGTGCGCTTGACGAGCAGGACGGTGCCACGTTCTACGAGCGCCTGGACCGCGAGAAGATGAACTACGGCTGGATCGAGGGTTCGCCGGAGTTTAAGGCCGAGGTCGCCAAGCTCTATCGTCGTGAGGTCAATCCCGACCATATCCTGCAGACCAACGGCTGCACGGGCGCTAACCTTAACGCCATCATGGCTGTTGTCGAGCCCGGCGACCATGTTATCGCCGAGTGGCCCACCTACGCGCAGCTCTACGAGATCCCGCGCACGCTGGGCGCCGAGGTCGAGTATTGGGAGCTTCGCGAGGAACTCGGCTGGAAGCCCGATATCGAGCAGCTCAAGCGCTTGGTGCGCCCCAACACCAAGCTCATCTGTATCAACAACGCATCGAACCCCATCGGTACGGTGCTCGATGCCGATATGCTCGGCCAGATTGCCGAGATCGCCCGTTCGGTGGGCGCCTACGTGTTGTGCGATGAGGTGTATCTGCCGCTCGAAAACACTGACTCCTTTATGTCGATGGTCGACGTGTACGAGAAGGTCATCGTCACCAACTCGGTGTCCAAGACCTATTCGACGCCTGCGGCCCGCGTGGGCTGGGTCGTGGCCGACGAAGAGGTGTCCAACAGCATCCGCACGTATCGCGACTACACCATGATCTGCGGCGGCGTGTTCAACGACGCCCTGGCGACCTACGTGCTCGAGCACAAGGACAAGATTCTCGAGCGCAACCGCAAGATCGCGTTTGGCAACCGCGATATCGCGCAGGCTTGGATCGATACGCAGCATCGCGTGTCCTGGACGGCCCCGCAGGGCGTGTCCACCTCGTTTATCCAGCTGGATATTCCCGAGGACGACGAGGAGTTCTGCAAGCGCCTGTTGGCTGAGAGGGGAGTGCTGCTGGTTCCCGGCAGCCGCTTTGAGCTCCCCTGCGGCGCACGCCTGGGCTACTGCGCGAGCGAGGACGTTCTTCGCGAGGGCCTGAGGCTTTTGGGCGAGGCGCTGGCGGAG
This sequence comes from uncultured Collinsella sp., assembly GCA_934655835.1. Next base: position 1,341 of record CAKUHM010000004.1, read on the forward strand.
TTCGATCGCTAGGATTCCGATGATCTTCGAGGGCCTTATCCAAATAGGACGAAGATAATCGAAAACGGACCCGTTTCCCTAGGGGAAGCGGGTTCGTTTTTCTATACCGAGAAGTCAAGTTGTTACAAATGGGGCCGTAAAGCGAGCCGGTATCCGCTGGGCCTTATACTGAGCTTCCGGTGAACGGTATCAAGCGTCTGGTAAACGGTAATTTGTTTACCAGAAATGAATAGGACAAACTTTTTTCTGAATAAAAATGAAAATGGTTGAGACGTGGTATGAATCGCTAATTCTATTCATAGCTTTATTAGAAATATGCAATTTGAGGGTGGTTTAATAAAGTTAAGTTCCATTTGCTATTTGGATTGAAAACGCGTTTTAGCACGTAAATACACTTTATTAAATCAAAGTGTGCCATGCGTGAAGTATATGTGTATGCCGTTCACCCCTCATATAAAACCGTTCGGGGGCGAGGTGGAAGTATGGACTGATTTTGGATATAAATATGTCGTCAGCAATAACGCCTCACACGGAGGGGCGCTAACGAATCGGCCCTGACAGGGGCCCGAAAGAAAGGTAGGAGGCCATGACGAAAGGTCTGCACGTGCCTTCCGAGATCGGCAAGCTCAGGAAGGTCTGCCTGCACCGTCCCGGCGACGAGCTCCTCAACCTGCCGCCCGACGAGCTCGAGCGACTCCTGTTCGACGACGTCCCGTTCCTGGAGGTCGCGCAGCAGGAGCACGACACCTTCGCCCAGATCCTGAGGGACCAGGGCGTGGAGGTCCTCTACCTCGAGAACCTCGTCGCCGAGGTGTTCGACCAGGTCCCCGGCGCCCGCGCCGAGTTCACCGACCAGTACATCGCCGAGGCCGGCATCCGCGGCCAGCACATGCCGCAGATCGTCCGCGAGAAGCTGGACTCCATCGAGGACAACCTCGAGTTCGTCAAGAAGACCATGGCCGGCATGACCAAGGCCGAGATCGACATGCCCCTCACGGCGTCCACGACCCTCGACTCCCTGGTCAACTCCGAGTCCGAGTCCGACCTGATCATCGACCCGATGCCCAACCTCTACTTCACCCGCGACCCGTTCGCGGTCGTCGGCGAGGGCGTCAACCTCAACCGCATGTACTCGGTCACCCGCAACCGCGAGACCCTGTACGGCAAGTACGTCTTCAAGTACCACCCCGACTACAAGGACGTCTCCCTGTACTTCCGCCGCGACTGCCAGTTCCACACCGAGGGCGGCGACGTGCTGAACATCAACGAGAAGACCCTCGCCGTCGGCATCTCCCAGCGCACCCAGGCCGCCGCTATCGACGTCATGGCCCAGAACATCTTCTGGAACTCCGACTCCAAGGTCGAGCGCATCCTGGCCTTCGACATCCCGGTCTCGCGCGCCTTCATGCACCTCGACACGGTCTTCACCCAGATCGACGTCGATAAGTTCACGATCCACCCCGCCATCATGGGCACCCTGCGCGTCTACGAGCTGACCGCCGGCAAGAACCCGGGCGACGTGAACATCCGCCTGATCGAGGACACCCTCGAGCACGTCCTGGAGGACGCCACCGGCGTCGACCAGGTCAAGCTGATCCCCTGCGGCGGCGGCGACCCGATCGCGGCCTCCCGCGAGCAGTGGAACGACGGCTCCAACACCCTGTGCGTCGAGCCCGGCAAGATCTGCGTCTACGCCCGCAACACCGTCACCAACGACGTGCTGTACAAGGAGGGCCTGGACCTTCTCGTCGTGCCCTCCGCCGAGCTCTCCCGCGGCCGCGGCGGCCCGCGCTGCATGAGCATGCCCTTCTGGCGCGAGGACCTCTAAGTCTTTCCGTTTCCGGTGCGGTCTCCCTACAACCGCACCGGTTTCGCCCGTCAAACGGGCGACACTAATACTTACGTAATTCATTTCTTCGAAAGGAAACGAACCATGGGTGTTAACCTCTCCGGCCGTAGCTTCCTCAAGCTCCTCGACCTCACCACCGAGGAGATCGAGTACCTGCTCAAGCTCTCCAAGAACTTCAAGGACATGAAGCGCGCTGGCGTTCCGCACCGCTATCTCGAGGGCAAGAACATCGTCCTGCTCTTCCAGAAGACCTCCACTCGTACCCGCTGCGCCTTCGAGGTCGGCGGCATGGATCTGGGCATGGGCGTCACCTACCTCGACCCGGGTTCGTCGCAGATGGGCAAGAAGGAGTCCATCGAGGACACCGCTCGCGTTCTCGGCCGCATGTATGACGGCATCGAGTTCCGCGGCTTTGCCCAGGACGACGTCGAGGAGCTCGCTGCTAAGTCCGGCGTGCCCGTCTGGAACGGCCTGACCACCGAGTGGCATCCCACCCAGATGCTCGCCGACATCCTGACCGTCCAGGAGAACTTCAACTACGACATCAAGGGCAAGACCCTCGTCTTCATGGGCGACTGCAAGAACAACGTCGCTCGCTCCCTCATGGTCGTCTGCTCCAAGCTCGGCATGAACTTCGTGGCCTGCGGTCCCGAGGAGTGCATGCCCGCTGACGACGTCATCGAGGCCTGCAAGCCCATCGCTGAGGCCAACGGCTGCACCATCAAGCTGACCACCGACGTCAAGGACGGCGTCACCGGTGCTGACGTTCTCTACACCGACGTGTGGGTCTCCATGGGCGAGCCCGACGAGGTCTGGGCCGAGCGCATCGCTCAGCTCACCCCGTATCGCGTTACCTCCGAGGTCATGGCTATGGCCAACCCGGGTGCCATCTTCCTGCACTGCCTGCCCAGCTTCCACGACACCAACACCACCATTGGCGCCGAGAAGTGCGAGCAGTTCGGCATCACCGAGCAGGAGGTCACCGACGAGGTCTTCGAGAGCCCCGCTTCCAAGGTCTTCGACGAGGCCGAGAACCGCATGCACACCATCAAGGCTGTCATGTACGCTACGCTCAAGTAAGAGCATCTAGCATCTCGCTCGGGGTGTATTGCTGCACACCCCGAGCGCTTTTGTCTGGTAAAAATCTCGCATCGAGCGACATGCACGGCACGGAAGAGCCGCTTCGGGCGAGATCAGTAATTGATTTATGAAGGGGGGATGAGAACTATGACTGAGACCGCTAAGAAAAAGCGCGGTATGCCTTCATCGTTCACCATTCTTCTTGCTCTGCTGGCAATCGTCGCGGTTGTTACCGTTATCGTCTCCGGTACGTCCGGTGGCGCGGTTACCGCTGCCCGCTTGAGCGATTTCTGCACCGCCCCGGTCAAGGGCTTCGCTGACGCTCTGCCCGTCTGCCTCTTCGTTATGATCCTCGGCGGCTTCCTCGGCATGATGACCGAGACCGGCGCCCTGGACAACGGCATTGCCGTTCTGGTGCAGAAGCTTAAGGGCAATGAGATCATGCTCATTCCCGTGCTGATGCTCATCTTCTCCCTCGGTGGTACCACCTATGGTATGTGCGAGGAGACCGTTCCCTTCTACGCCCTGCTCGCCGCCACCATGATGGCTGCTGGCTTCGACCCCATGGTCGGCGCTGCTACCGTCCTGCTCGGCGCTGGCTGCGGCTGCCTCGGCTCCACGGTTAACCCGTTTGCCGTCGGTGCTGCCGTTGACGCTCTGACTGGCGTTGACATTGCCGTGAATCAGTCCATCATCATCGGCCTCGGTGCCGTCCTGTGGATTGTTACCACCGCCATGTCCATCGTCTTCGTGATGAGCTATGCCAAGAAGGTCAAGGCTGACAAGGGTTCCACCATCCTTTCGATGCAGGAGCTCAAGGACGCCGAAGAGGCTCACGGCAAGGCTGCTTCCGAGGTTCACAAGGAGGTCAAGCTCACCGGTCGTCAGAAGGGTGTTCTGATCGCCTTTGCCTTCACCTTCGTCGTCATGATCGTCGGCTTCATCCCGCTGGCCGATCTCAACGAGGGCGTCGCCAACTTCTTCGATGCTGGCGCCGTCTATGACGCCGACGGTAACGCCATCGTTCAGGGCTGGTCTGCCCTGATCACCGGCCTGCCCATTGGCCAGTGGTACTTCGACGAGGCTTCCACCTGGTTCTTCCTCATGGCTGTCCTGATCGGTATCATCGGCGGCCTGTCCGAGAAGCAGATCGTCAACACCTTCATCACCGGCGCTGCCGACATGATGTCCGTTGTCCTCGTCATCGCTCTTGCCCGTGGTATCTCCGTCCTCATGGCTAGCACCGGCCTCGACGTCTACGTCCTCGACGCTGCCGCCAATGCTCTGGCTGGCCTGTCCGGCGTGGTCTTCGCTCCCATGAGCTTCCTGGTCTACTTCGGCCTGTCCTTCCTGATCCCCTCGACCTCCGGTATGGCTACTGTCTCCATGCCCATCATGGGACCGCTGGCTGTTAAGCTCGGCTTCTCGCCCGAGGTCATGGTCATGATCTTCTCCGCCGCCATCGGTGTCGTGAACCTGTTCACCCCGACCTCCGGCGCCATCATGGGCGGTCTCGCTCTGGCTAAGATCGAGTGGACGACCTGGCTCAAGTTTGCCCTTAAGCTCATCGTCGCTCTCTCCGTCGTCTGCGCCATCATTCTGACCGTCGCCTGCGTGATGCTCTAAGTACCCCTTGGGTACCCCACGGAACCTTGACGATCCTGCAAAGGATCACCTGGTCATCGTCTTTCCGGTGGGGTAAACCCACCGGTAGACTCCTACCTTTAGCCCCCTCCCGTTCCGTGCGCGGGAGGGGGCGCCTTTTTGTTCCGCGGTTTTACCAAACCGCGGAACCGGTCGACGCTGCACGGGCACCAGAGCGACAACTTGTCATTCAAAGAGGCCGGCATGACCAAAAGGTCTATGCCGGCCTCTTTTTATGCCAATTTGTTCGCTCTGGAGCCCGTTCGCTGACTTATGCTCATCCTGCGGCGCTGCCATTGTTGGGGCAAAGGTGTCAGATTGCTTTGCGCCATGCCCTCCTCTTTCGCGTCAGATTGCCGCTCTGGCGGGCTTTCGCTGGCTTATGCTCAACCTGCGACGTTCCCCTTGTTGGTGCAGGGGGGTAGCTTGCTCGCTCTGGTGCCCGTTCGCTGGCTTTGGCTCTGCCTGTGACGTTTTCATTGTTGGTGCTGAGTGCCTTGTTTCCCGCCACAAATTAGCTATCCCGGGTCCCCAGTGGTCGCGGTGGGCGTGTTTGGTTGGTGCCTGTTGATGGTCTGGGTATCGGGGAGGGCGGGCTCCGTTATAATCGCCTAGAACATTAAATGGAAACGGGACGGGAGCCATATATGCGCCAGGGTTTCGACAACGCGAAGTATATCGAGCTGCAGGCCGCTCATATTAAGGAGCGCATCTCGCAGTTTGGCGGCAAGCTGTATTTGGAGTTTGGCGGCAAGCTGTTTGACGACTATCACGCGAGCCGCGTGCTGCCAGGTTTTGAACCGGACAGCAAGTTCCGCATGCTCAAGAGCATCGCCGACGATGTCGAGGTTATCATTGCGATCAACGCGAACCACATCGAGAAAAACAAGGCTCGTGGTGACCTGGGCATTACCTATGACGAGGATGTGCTGCGCCTGGTTGACCTGTTCCGCGGCAACGGCTTTGCCGTCGCGGCCGTGGTCATCACCCAGTACGCCGGCCAGCCCGCCGCCGATGTGTTCCGCAATCGCCTGAACGCGCTCGGCATTCCCGCCAAGCTGCACTATCCCATCGAGGGCTATCCGCACGATGTCGATCTGATCGTGTCCGACGACGGCTATGGCAAGAACGAGTTTGTCGAGACCACGCGTCCGCTCGTTGTCGTGACGGCACCCGGTCCTGGCTCGGGCAAGCTTGCCACCTGCCTGTCTCAGCTCTATCACGAGCACAAGCATGGCACGGCCGCCGGCTATGCCAAATTCGAGACCTTCCCGGTTTGGAATCTGCCCCTTACGCATCCGGTCAATATTGCCTACGAGGCCGCCACGGCAGACCTCGATGACGCCAACATCATCGACTCCTTCCACCTGGAGGCCTACAACAAGACCACGGTCAACTACAACCGCGACGTCGAGGCCTTCCCGGTAGTCCGTGCCCTGATGGAAAAGATCCTGGGCAAGAGCCCCTACCAGAGCCCCACCGACATGGGCGTCAATATGGTCGGCTTTGCCATCACCGATGACGATGCCTGCCGCGACGCTTCCAAGATGGAGATCGTCCGCCGCTACTTTACCGCGGTCGAAAATGTGCGCCGTACCGGCGTGGGCGATGAGCAAGTCGACCGTCTCAAGATTATTATGAAGAAAGCCGGCATCGATAAGAACTACTCACCGGCGCGCTCGGCGGCCCTCACCAGGGAGCAGCTGACGGGTGGTCCCGTGGGTGCCATGGTCATGCCCGATGGCTCCGTGGTGACCGGTAAGACCTCCACGCGCCTGGGCGCCGCAAGTTCGCTCATTATGAACGCCCTCAAGCATGTCTCGGGCGTCGACCTTGAGCTCGAGGTCATTAGCGATGAGGCGATCGAGCCCATCAGCAAGCTCAAGACGCATTTCCTGGGCAGCAAAAACCCGCGCCTCCACACCGACGAGACGCTTATGGCGCTGTCGATCACCTCGGCCACGAGTGAGACGGCCGCTCGCGTCCTTTCGGGCCTGGAGCAGCTGCGCGGTTGCGACGCCTTCTTTAGCGTGATTATCTCGCCGACGGACGAGACGGTACTGCGCAAGTTGGGCATCAACGTGTGCTGCGAGCCCAAGTTTGAACGCCGCGGTTTCTTCCATCGCTAAGTTTGAAGCACCGCGGTAATTGCATTGCATTTTGGCCGTATCGGGTTAGCGCCCGGTACGGCTTTTTGATCAATAAAGCGTCTATTTCGGCGAAAAATAGCTGTTTACCTGCCTAGAAACAATTTGAGCGGTATACAATAACCGTAACTGTTTCATCCTTAGCGGGATGCCGCATGATGGATATTACCTGCCATCGTGAGGTGTGTCGGTCGCGCACGGCGCGTTAGATGCTCGTGCTCGGTTTGAGGAGGCTGCCATGGCGGGCAAGGGTCGTGCGAGTGTTAACGATATGAAGCGTGTCGAGGTGCTGGTGTTGATGGAGATCGACCAGCAAACCGAAGACAATGGCGGGCCGTATGGTTTCTCGCGCAAAACGCTTGCCGAGCGCGTGGGGGTTTCGCCGTATCGTGCCCGCGCCGCAATCGATCGCTTGGATTCCGAAGGTATGATTGATGTCGTCTCGCGTTATAGCGACGACGGCGGTCAGCTTGCAAATGGCATTTGCCTCACCGAACGTGGTGAGTGGTATCTTGAGGGCGTCCGTACTGGCATGCTCGTTCAAGAAATGCTTGAGGACGAGGTTGCTGATCGATAGCAGCATGTAACCCTTGCCATAGCGACGCCGCCTGGGAAACCGGGCGGCGTTTTGTTTCAAGATTGAGAAATGCAATCGCACGCGAGAAAAATTGCGGACGGTCCGCGGCGCGAGTATTACAATGAAGACCCGTAAGATGTGGATAAACAACTTCTACGGGAAGCGCAGGTAACTCAATATGACCAAGCATGTGTTCGTAACCGGTGGCGTGGTTTCGTCCCTGGGCAAGGGTATCACCGCGGCCTCGCTGGGCCGTCTGCTCAAGTCGCGTGGCTACAAAGTAACGATGCAGAAGGCCGACCCGTATCTGAACGTCGACCCCGGTACCATGAGCCCGTTCCAGCATGGTGAGGTCTTTGTAACCGAGGATGGTTACGAGTCCGACCTGGACCTGGGTCATTACGAGCGCTTTATTGATGAGAACCTGACCCGCGATTCCAACTTTACGACCGGTGCCATCTACAAAAGCCTCATCGCCCGCGAGCGTCGCGGCGACTTTTTGGGCGGTACCGTGCAGGTGATTCCTCACGTCACCAATGCCATTAAGGATAAGTTCCGCCGCATCGAGGAGCAGACCGGCTCCGATGTAGTCATCACCGAGCTGGGCGGCACGATCGGCGACATCGAGTCCCAACCGTTTGTCGAGGCCATTCGTCAGTACCGCAAGGAGGCCGGTCCCGAGAACGTCTGCTACATCCACGTGTCGCTCGTTCCCTATATCGCCGCCGCCCACGAGGTCAAGACCAAGCCCACGCAGCATTCCGTCAAGGAGCTCCGCAGCTTTGGCATCCAGCCCGATATTATTGTGTTGCGCTCCGACCACCATATCGATGACGCTATCCGCGGAAAGATCGCAAGCTTCTGCGACGTCGACACCGATTGCGTCTTTACCAACGAGGACTGCGCGAGCATTTACGATGTTCCGCAGCTGCTTGCCGAGCAGGACTTTGACCTGCGCATTTGCGAGCGCCTGGGTCTGGACCCGCGTGAGCGCGACATGAGCGAGTGGAACGAGTTCCTGCGCAAACAGAATCATGCCAACCATCACGCCGACAAGGTGAAGATCGCCGTCGTTGGCAAGTACACGCAGCTGCCCGATGCGTACCTGTCGGTTATCGAGGCCCTGCACCATGCGGGCGTGTTCTACGATCGCCATGTGGACGTCCAGCTGGTCGACGGCGAGAGCCTCGACGAGCAGAATGTCTCCGAAGTTCTGGGCGACGCCTCGGGCATCCTGGTCCCCGGCGGCTTTGGCAAGCGCGCCCTGGAGGGCAAGATCCTCGCGGCCGAGTTTGCCCGCGAGCACAAGATTCCGTATCTGGGCATTTGCCTGGGTATGCAGGTGGCCGTGTGCGAGTTCGCCCGCAACGTCGTCGGCCTTGCCGGCGCCAGCTCCTCCGAGTTCGACCCGGACGGTCCGTTTAGCGTCATCGATCTGATGAGCTCGCAGGAGGATGTGACCGAGAAGGGCGGCACCATGCGTCTGGGCGCCTATCCGTGCAAGCTTGCCGCCGATACCCTCGCTCGCGAGGCATATGGCGAGGATCTCGTCTACGAGCGTCACCGTCACCGCTTTGAGTTTAACAACGCCTTTCGCGACCAGCTCGAGGACGCCGGCTTGGTTATCTCTGGCCTCTCGCCCGACGAGCGCCTGGTCGAGATGGTCGAGCTGCCGCGCGACGTGCATCCGTGGTATGTGGCAACCCAGGCTCACCCCGAGTTCAAGAGCCGTCCGACCAACCCGCAGCCGCTGTTCCGAGAGTTCGTGCGTGCCTCGATCGGTCAGCACGAGGGTGTCGATCGCCTGCAGGTGACGCCCATGAACCTCGCTACGGACTAAGGGTGCCGGCGAACAAAGAAAATACCGAAGCTACTCCCTCGTCGCTCGCCGTGGCGGCGGGGGAGTATCTCGATTACCTCGCGGTCGAGCGGGGTTTGGCGCGCAACACGATTGCGGCCTATCGTCGTGACCTGACGACGTACTGCGCCTATCTGGAGCGGGCGGGCATCATGTCTTTTGATGAGGTGACTCGTCAGGTCGTGGAGGGCTTTGTCGCCGACCGTCGCGATGGGGGCTATTCCGATGCCTCGGTGGAGCGTGCGCTTGCGGCCGTGAAGGGCCTGCATGCCTTTTTGGTGCGCGATGGGGCTGTGGCCCAAAATCCAACGGCGGCGTTGCGCCTGCCTAAAAAGGCTGAGCGTTTGCCGGAGTATCTATCGGTGGAGGATGTCTCGGCGCTGCTCGATCAAGACTTCCCCGAGGGCGAGATGGGCTTGCGCGACCATGCCATCTTGGAAGTGCTCTACGGATGCGGTTTGCGTGTGAGCGAATTGGTGGGGCTCGATGTGGGCGATATCCATATCGACGATGGTTTTGTACTCGTTCGCGGTAAGGGCTCAAAGGAACGCCTGTCCCCGTTGGTGGGAAGCGCGGCGCGAGCTCTGACGCGCTATATAACTGAGGGGCGTTCTCGCTTGGCGGCCCATGCCCGCGGAACCGAGACCTCGGCGGTCTTTTTAAATAAGAACGGCCGTCGTCTGTCGCGCCAGGGCATCCATGCCATCTGTGAGCGCTACGGGCGCCAGGTAGGGCTGGTGGGACTCCATCCCCATACGCTGCGCCACTCCTTTGCCACCCATATGCTTGCGGGCGGCGCAGACCTCCGTGTGCTACAGGAGATCTTGGGACATGCCGATATATCGACCACGCAGGTCTACACGCATGTCGATCGTACGCAACTGACCGAGGTCTATCTGGCGGCGCACCCGCTGGCACATCATTAACACATCGCTGGCCTGCATATCTATAGGTATTTGGGGACGGGCCCCAGATTGCCGCTGCGTGCTTTTGCGCTCGCATGGGCAATCTGGGGCCCGTCCCATTTTTCGCCACTTGTCGTCGCGGTGGTGGGCCGCACGTGCCTTGGGTGGGGGAGTTTGGGGGCGATGTGAACGCCATGTAAAGGGACGCAAAAATCGCCTCAAGGTCAACTTGAAGGTTGAGGTTGAAAGGCGGGGTGCCACAGGTGGCATCCCGCCGTTGCTGTAAACACAACATATTGTGTTTTCGAACATATGATTGGGGGTGTTTTGCAATATATGGTGGGTGGAGTGGTGGGGCGGAGTGGGGGAAGGGGTGGGGAAAGATGTTGAAAAATGGGGCGGTTCCCCATATTATTAATGACGTCGACAGGCGGGGTGGTTCCCCGCGTACGTGCCATCTGAGTAACCGAGGGGAGGGCGCACATGGGAATGACTGGTGCATACGAGCGCAATCTCGATGCAAAAGGTCGTCTGTCCCTGCCTGCACCCCTTCGCGAGGAGCTTGGAGAGCACGTTCGCGTGTTCAAAGCCCTGGATGTCGATGCTCTGTACGTGTTCTCTGCCGAGGCCTTCGATAAGTGGGTCGAAGGACTCTTCGCGGGTCGTGAGGGCCACGAGGGTTTTAACCCGCGTGACATTAACGACCAGAAGCTCATGAGGGCGATCAACAAGCGCACCACGTCGATGGACGTGGACAGCGCCGGTCGTATCGGTCTTTCCGAGTCTCTCCGCAAGCAGGCGAACCTCGACCGCGAGGTCACGGTTGTGGGCAACTACGACCACCTTGAGGTTTGGGATCGCGCCGCGGCCGATGAGGACGATGACGATGAGGCCCTGCTGGACCTCTTCTTCTCGTAAGGGCAAGGCACGGGTAACGGATGGAGCGTGGGATCTTGACACAAGAATATCGGCATGAACCTGTCATGCTCGGCGAAGTGCTTGAGTCGCTGCGGCTAAAGAGCGGCTCCGTTGTCTGCGATTGCACCCTTGGCGGTGCCGGCCATTCGGTAAAGATGGCCGCGCAGGTGGGGGAGACGGGCCTTTTGCTCGGCGTCGATCAGGACGACATGGCCCTCGAGGCCGCTGGCGCCCGTCTGGACCGCGAGGTTCCCGGCGTTCCGCACCAGCTGCTGAAGGGCAACTTCGGCGACTTGGACGAGCTGCTTTGCTCGGCCGAGGTGCCCGGGGTCGATGGCTTCCTGTTCGATTTGGGCGTTTCGTCACCGCAACTCGATATCCCTGGCAGGGGCTTTTCGTATAACGAGGACGCCCCATTGGACATGCGGATGGATCCGGGTAATAACACCTTAAACGCAGCTGAGGTCATCAACACCTATAACGAACACGACCTCGCCCGGATTCTACGCGTCTACGGCGAAGAGAAGTTCGCCTCGCAGATCGCGCGCGAGATCGTGCGCCGCCGCGAGCAAGAACCGATCGAAACTACCGGCCAATTTGTCGAGATCATCAAGGCGGGTATCCCGGCTGCCGCTCGTCGGCATGGCGGACACCCGGCCAAGAAAAGTTTCCAGGCCATTCGCATCGAGGTCAATCACGAGCTCGATGTGCTCGAACGAGGGCTTGATGCCGCCACCAGGTGGCTCAATCCGGGCGGACGTATCTGCGTCATCTCGTATCACTCGCTCGAGGACCGTATCGTAAAGAATCACTTTAAGGAGATGAGCCAGGGGTGCACGTGTCCGCCGGAGATTCCGGTGTGCGTGTGCGGCAACGTGCCGATACTCAAGGTCATCACTCGCAAACCCTTGGTTGCCCAGCCTGATGAGGTTGAGCGCAACCCTCGGGCGAGATCAGCCAAAATCCGCGTGGCGCAGCGTCTGTAGGCGCGACCGCGCGATATTGGACCTCCCGCTCGCACCATAAACGAAGCTTAAACACACTACCAACGTACTCGGGATGGGAGGCGGCATATCATGGGCTACAACACTTCAAGCGCAGCACTCGCCTATGATATGAACGCCATGCCCGCCTATCGTGAGACGCCGCAGGCCCCCGTTGCTCCCCGTGAGCAGCGCACGCCGCGCTTTGATGTCTACACGGGCGCGGGCCGTCAGGCAAACCAGGCGGTAAGCCCGGTTTTCATGAGCGTTCTTAAAACGTTTTGCATCATTGCGGCTATCTTCATGACGATTGGCGTCGCCCGCGTGGCGCTCGCCGGCGTTACGGCCCAGGTGCTCAACAGCAACGCCGAGCTTACCAACACGCTCGAAAAGGCGACCGATGAGAGCTCCGACCTGGAGGTCATGCATTCGGTCTATGGCGCCGACACACGCATTCGCGACCTTGCGGGCGCTTATGGCATGGTGGAGCCCAGCGAGAGCGTTACACTTGACTTTTCGCAGGATGCAGCCGCGGGCGCCAACGCGACCGCGACCGCTCAGTAGCAAGACGGTAGCTGAGTATGACAAATGACTATCGCCGCGCATCCGACGGGGGCCGCGGTTCTGGACGTCCCTCGTCGCGGGGACGTTCTGGTTATCAAGGAACGGGTCGGCAATCTTACAACGCCGGGCAGTCCCGTGGCAACGACCCGGCGTCGCGACTTCGCGGCTCGGGCGGCCCTCAAGTGCATAACACCAGGTCGCGCAAGAGTTCGTCGACCGAATGGCTCACAGGCACGCCTCTGCCTCGCCGCAAAGCCGTCATGGGCTTCATTGGGCTTGGCTTGGGCTTGGGCGTCTTTCGCCTTGCCGACTATCAAATTGTCGAAGCCGATAAACTGCGCGAGCGTGCCGATGCGCGCCGCCTGCTTGCGCAGACTCTCTATGCCAAACGTGGCACCATCTACGACCGCAACGGTAACGTGCTGGCGTCGTCGGTCGAATGTCGCAACATCGCCGTGAACCCCCAGCTTGTCGAGGATGTTGACAAGACGGTGTCGGCGCTGGTCAAGGCAACTGGAATCGATAAAAAGACCTGCCGCAAGCTCGTTGAGTCCGATGGAACCTGGGTGTATATCAAGCGCCAGGTGGACGAAGACGACGCTGCGGCGCTGGAGAAGAAGAACCTGCCCGGCGTGCTTTTTGAGCAGGCAATGAAGCGCGTATATCCATACGGCAATCTGGCATCGCAGGTGCTGGGTGTAGTGAATGTAGACAACGACGGCTTGACGGGTCTCGAAAAGCAATACAACAAGCTTCTGACCGGCACGAACGGTTCTCTCGTACGCGAGCGCGCGAGGGACGGCAGCTATATCGCGGGCGGTGCCTATAAAAAGGTGGCTGCGGTCGACGGCGTTGATATCGTGACGACGCTCGACGTCAATATCCAGCGTGCGGCCGAGGATGCCCTGGCAGAGGCTGTCGAGAAGACAAAGGCCAAGAACGGCTCGGCGCTGGTCACCGATCCTACGACAGGCGAGATCTTGGCAGCCTGCTCGTATCCGACCTACGACCAGACCAATTTGGAAAACGCCAAGACTGAGGATATGAACCTGCGCCTGGTCACCGACGCCTACGAGCCCGGCTCGGTCTTTAAGACGCTCGTGGCGGGCGCCGGCTTCGACTTGGGTGTCGTGCGGTCGAGTACGTCGTTTGAGGTGCCAGCGAGCATCAAGGTGGGCGACGATACCGTCACCGATGCCGACAAGCGCGACTACGCCATGACCATGGATGTGCGCGAGATGATGCGCCGTTCGTCCAACGTGGGATTTGTCCTGGTGGGGCGCAAGATCGGTGCCGACGACTTTGCCGCCTATGTGGACAAGTGGGGCATCGGTCACAGCTCTGGTGTCGATTTTCCGGGCGAGAGCCTGGGCATCGTCAAGGAGCGTGACCAGTATGACGGCGCCACGCTGGGCTCGATGAGCTTTGGACAGGCGCTGTCTGTCTCGCCGATTGAGATCGCACGTGCCGTGGGCGGCATCGCCAACGGCGGCGTGATGATGACCCCGCACTTCTATAAGTCCAGCAAAGGCGACGAGAAGGACTGGGGCGAAGGCGAGCGCGCGATTTCGGAGGACGCCGCATCCCAGGTGACATCGTGCATGCAGACGGTCGTGTCGGAGGGAACGGGCGTTGGCGGCGCGGTTGACGGCTATGACGTGGCGGGTAAGACCGGTACGGCCGAACGTGCCGACGAGAACGGCGGCTACCTCAAGGAGAACTACATGTCGTCCTTTATGGGCTTTGCACCGGCACAATCGCCCAAGGTGCTGTGCTATATCACGCTCGACGGAACGCCGAGCGGCTCAGATGCCGCTGCGGTGCCGTTCCAGTCCATTATGGCCAACGCGCTCGACGTGCTGGGTATCCCGCACACGAAGTAGGGGGTTACAATCTTTGGGGCGTGGTTTGTTGTCCCATATAAGGGGTGTTCACATGCCCTGCACCACGCATGCGCGGCGCTGGGATACAATACGCCGATAGCATTATTTAGGTTTACAGGGGAGCTGCAATGATAGAGATCGCCGTCAACAACCTCGCGGCCGCAACAGGGGCCCGAACCGTGACGGGAGAAGTCGATCGGGTATGCCGCGGGTGCGTTATCGACTCGCGCCAGGTCGAGGAAGGGACGATTTTCGTCGCCTTTCCCGGTGAAAACGTCGACGGCAATGATTTTGCTTCCCGTGCCGTCCAGTCGGGTGCCGGCGCCGTCGTGATGACGCGTGAGCCCGAGGCCGAGCTGGTCTCGCTGGCGCAGGACAAGGGCTGTGCCATCTTGCTGACCGATGATCCCGAGGAGTTTCTGCTGCGTTTGGCGCACGCGTATCGCCTGGAGCTTGGCTGCCTGGTCGTTGGCATTACCGGTTCCATCGGCAAGACGACGACCAAGGACGTGCTCGCCGCTGTGCTCGCCAAGCGCTATCGTGTCTGGGCCACCAAGGGCAATTTCAATAACCTGATCGGCATGCCGCTCACGGTGCTTTCCGCTCCGGCCGATACCGAGGTCCTGGTGCTCGAGATGGGCATGAACCATTTCCACGAGATCGAGCGCCTGTCTCTGTCTGCCAATCCCAACCTTGCCATCGTGAGCAAGATCGGCACCTCTCATATCGGCATTTTGGGCAGCCGCGAGAACATCGCCCGCGCTAAGGCCGAGATTGTACAGGGCATGTGCGCCGCCGGCGACTATTTGCCGCTGCTGGTTTTGGGCGGCGAGGACGATTTTACGCCGTTCATTCGCGATGCGTTCGCCCAGCCTGCTGGTATCGACGTGATGCTGGCCGGCGTCTCGGACGATGATGAGGTCCGTGCCCGCGACATTCGTGTTGATGACGAGGGCCGTCCGGTCTTTACGCTTGATTTTGGCCAGGGTGAGACGATAGATGCCATGCTTGCCATCCCCGGCGTGCAGTCCGTTCCTAATGCCGTTAAGGCCGCCGCGGTTGCCTATCGTCTGGGCGTGACGCCCGAGCAGATCGATGCTGCCTTTAGGGGCCTCACGATCACCGGTCACCGCCAGGAGATCAAGCGCGCCAAGAGCGGTGCCCGCGTCATCGACGATTCCTATAACGCCAGTGCCGAATCTATGGCTGCTGGCCTCGATCTGCTGTGCTCGCTTTCGTGTACGGGGTCTCGCATGGCGATCCTGGGCGAGATGGGCGAGATGGGCGATGAGGCTCCTCGCATGCATGAGCTCGTGGGCGCCTATGCCGCCGCCAAGAAGCTCGACATGCTGGCGTGCGTGGGTGGTGAGCTGGCCCAGCTTATGGCCGATGCCGCACGCATGATGGGCATGGACGAGGACCGCATCCAGGTGTTCTCCGATTATCAGCAGGTGCTCGACCGCATGGGCGGTGCGCTTGAAAAACATGATGTTGTACTGGTCAAGGGTTCCCGCTTTGTTGAGCTCGACCGCTTTGTGGAAGGTGTGTGCTAGCCCATGTTCGGCAATCCCTCGTATCCAACGTATCAGGCTTTTTTGGGGCTTGGCATCGCCGCAGCCATTGCGCTGCTGCTCATGCCGTGGTGGATCAAGCTGCTCAAGGTCGAGGGTATCGGCCAGCAGGTTCGTGCCGACGGCCCCAAGCGTCATTTGGTTAAGCAGGGAACGCCCACCATGGGTGGCGTTGTCATCCTCGTCGCGATCTCGCTGACCTGCCTGCTGATGGGCAAGCTCACCACCGAGCTCGTACTCGTGCTGCTCGCCACGCTGGCGACCGGCGTGCTGGGCCTGATCGACGACCTGACCTCCGTTACGCATGGGCGCTCGCTCGGTCTGACGCCCCATGCCAAGATGATCGGCCTAACCATTATCTGTGTCACCTTTACGGTACTTGCCGTCAACTGGTGCGGCGTCGCCCCCGAGATTCGTTTTCCCGGTGGGTTGACGATCGACCTTGGCGTGCTTTCGACCACCATCTGCGGCTATTCGTTCCCGTGGCTCTATATTGTCTTTTGCTGGCTGATGATTGCCGGTCTTTCTAATGCCGTGAACCTGACCGATGGCCTTGACGGTCTTGCTGGCGGCACCTCCATGATCGCCATGCTCGCCATGGCTGCCATGGCGTTTTTGCACGGAGACGTGAACCTGTCCATCTTCTGCACCGCGTGTGCCGGTGCCTGCTTGGGCTTTCTGTGGTTCAACTGCTATCCGGCGAGCATCTTTATGGGTGATACCGGCTCGCTTGCTCTGGGCGCCGCGTTTGCCTGTACGTCCATCATGACTAACACCGAGGTCGTCTCCCTCATCATCGGCGGCCTGTTTATCGTTGAGACCCTGTCGGTCATGATTCAGGTTGTCTACTTCCACTTTACGCACAAGCGCGTCTTCCTTATGGCGCCCATCCATCATCATTTCGAAAAGAAGGGTTGGGCAGAGACCAAGGTCGTCATCCGTTTTTGGATTATCGCTGCGGCATTTGGTGCCGTTGGCCTTGCTCTGTTCTTCCAGTTGGGATAGTGGTCTTTCATGCCTCTTGCTGATGTCTTTAGCCTGCTCGTTTTGGGTCAGGGCAAATCCGGTCTCGATGTCGCCCGCTGGGCGCTGGCACATCCCGAGCGCGTAAGCGCCGTTACCGTGTATGGCGGCGGCATCTCTGAGCCCAATGACGCCACGCGTGCGCTCGAGGCTGCTGGTGCGTCGTTTGTCTATGGGACCGAACAGGTCGAGGGCGCCTATGACGTATGCGTGACGTGCCCGGGCATCTCGGAGTTCTCGGGCTTCTTTAAGGCCGGGCGCGAACATGCCGCTCAGATTATGGGTGAGCCAGAGTTTGCCTATCGTCTGTCGCCCGATAACTGGATTGCCATCACGGGCACCAACGGCAAGACGACCACCACGTCGCTGACTGATTATCTGCTCAAGGCTGCCGGCGAGGCCAGCGTAGCCGTCGGCAACATCGGCGAGCCGCCGGTCAACGAGATTGACGGCCGAGCCCACAACGAGTGGTTTGTGGCTGAGCTCTCGAGCTATCAGATTGCTACGACCACCGAGCTCCACCCTCGTGTGGCGGTGCTGCT
>CAKUHM010000005.1 GCA_934655835.1 uncultured Collinsella sp.
ATCAGGCTGTCACAGACCTGCGGGAACGTCATGTCGTCGGTGTGGCGGATCTCATCCGGATACAGCGACGTATCGGTCATGCCGGGAATGGTATTGGTCTCGAGGATAACGGGGCCGTCCTCACTCACAATAAAGTCGCTGCGCGAGATACCCAGGCAACCGAGGGCCTTGTGAGCGGCGCAGGCAAGCTCCTGAGCGCGAGCGTAATTCTCGGGCGAAATCTGCGCCGGAATGCGATGGATGTCCGTAGGGTCGACATATTTCACGTCCAGATCGTAGAACTCGCAGTCCTCGGGCTTACGAATCTCGACAATCGGCAGAGCGCGCACGTCATCTTCACCGTATACGCCGACGGTGATCTCGGTACCCTCGATGCACTTCTCGACCAGCACTTTGTCGCCGTACTCAAACGCCTTGGCGATTGCCGCGGGCAGCTCGGAGGGCTCATGGACCAGGGAAATTCCATAGCTGGAACCGTTGACGGCCGGCTTCACAAAGCATCGCTCGCCACAAACGTCGACGATATGATCGATATCGACTTCATCGCCCACCTCGAGCGCGAGGCCGGGGGCAATGGGAATGCCCGCCTTGGCGTACAGGAGCTTAGAGACCTCCTTGTCGGCACCGCAGGCGCTGGCAAGCACGCCCGAGGCCGTGTAGGGGATACCCAGGGTCTCCATGGCGCCCTGCATGGCGCCATCCTCGCCGCCGGCACCGTGCATGGCGATAAACGCCACGTCAAAGCCGCCGGTCGCCATGGTTACCATAAAATCATCGGCAGCCGTGTCGAGCAGCTCCACCGAAGTGTAGCCGGCCTCCTTCAAGGCAGCCACGACGTTCTTTCCCGAATTGAGCGAGATCTCGCGCTCAGCGGAATGACCGCCCGCCAAGACCGCTACGTGCATGTTCTCTAGGCTTTTACCCGGCATGGGCAGACTCCTCCTCTATAATTTCTGCAGCTGATACCATATTGTAGCGATACCCTCTACGTTTCCCCAAAATCGAAAGGCTTCCATGAATCCCAGGACTAAATCTCAGGACATTCGCGACTTGAGCCAAAACGATATTCGCGAGCTCGTGGCCGAACTTGGTCAGCCCGCCTTCCGCGCGAAGCAGCTCATCGAATGGGTCTTTGAGAAGAACGTTTGTTCGTTTGACGATATGACCAACCTTCCCAAGGCTTTCCGTGAGCAGCTTAAAGAGGCTTTTGCCTTTGATACGCCGACTGAACTCACCAAGCAGGTTTCCAAAGATGGCTCGCGCAAGTATCTGCTCGAGTACCACGATGGCATTTCCGTCGAGACTGTCGGCATGCCCCGTCGTAACAAGCTTTCCGTCTGCGTTTCCACGCAGGCAGGCTGCGGCATGGGCTGCGCCTTTTGCGCTACCGGTCTCAACGGCCTCAAGCGCTCTCTGACCGCTCAAGAGATCGTCGACCAGGTGCTTCATGTATCCAACGACTTTGACGAGCGTGTCACAAGCGTTGTCTTTATGGGCCAGGGCGAGCCGTTTGCCAACTACGACGAGGTTCTCAAGGCGCTGCGTATCCTCAACGACCCCGATGGCATCGGTATCGGCGCTCGTCACCTCACCGTCTCTACCAGCGGCGTTATTCCCGGTATTCGCAAATTTGCCGATATCCCCGAGCAGTTCACGCTTGCCGTTTCCCTGCATTCCGCCATCCAGTCGACGCGCAATAAGCTCATGCCCGGTGTTAAGAAGTACACGCTGCTTCGCCTTCACGAAGCGCTTCAGCTCTACACCGAGAAGACTGGCCGCCGCCCGACCTATGAGTATGCCATGATCGAAGGCGTCAACGATACGAATCCCGAGATGCAGGCACTCTGCGACTTCTGCGAGGGAACGCTGTGCCACGTTAACCTGATTCAACTTAACGACATCGAGGGCAGCCCGCTCAAGCCGTCGCCGATTCATAAGGTTGAGGATCTTCAGCGTCGTCTTGAGTCCCGTGGCATCGAGACCACGATTCGTAACTCCCGTGGTAACGATATTGACGCCGCTTGCGGACAGCTGAAACAGCGCTTCAAAGTTCAGAAGAACGCATAGGGGAGTCGCACTCCAAAACGTTTCATGTGAAACATCGAACGGCCCCGGTTGCAGGATATGCAACCGGGGCCGTTTCATTTATTGACCTCAATTTTGGACCAGCAGCTACCTTTCCCATTTTTTACGGACAAAATAAGGGGCCCTTGCCTCATGAATCAGACAAGGGCCCTCAAAATATGCAGGGTAATTGTTAGGTACCTAATAGCCTACATTTTCCCATTGGTTGCTAACCCAACCTTGATTAATCTTAGGATTTTTCGTTACCTGAGCAGTGCGCATGGCAACATCTTCTGTCATAACATCCATTTTCTTCTTGGACGTATCAACGATATCTTGCGCGCCACGAAGCAAACGACCTCGAAGTTCATCGTCTGTCGCTATCTTATAGCCAGCAAAGGCACCAGCCGCGACAGTCGTCACCAATGCAATCGCAGTAAAAATCTTATTCCTCATCTTGGCCTCCTTGATCAAACTGAATCATTTCACCAAGAATACGAGAGAGCTCTTCCTCGTCTTTAAACTCAATCTCAATCTTATTCTTTCCACGCGAGCTCTTCACACGCACGTTGGTATTAAATACCTGACGAAGTACACGCGCAGCCTTTTTAAAAGACTGAGGCGTTGCAGGCCGCGGCGTCTTAGGTGTCTCTCCGGCAGAAAACAATGGAGCAAGATTTTCTGTCGCTCTTACGGAAAGGCCCTCCGCAACAACCTTCTCTGCAAGTCGAATTCGAGCATCCTCATAGGGAACTGCAAGAATCGCACGTGCGTGACCAGCAGTAAGTTTACCCTCAAAAATCATCTGCTGAACTACTTCGGGGAGATCGAGAAGGCGCAGCGAGTTTGTAATTGCAGAGCGTGACTTGCTTACGGCCTTCGACAATGCCTCCTGGGTCATACCGCTAGCATCGATGAGCTGGCGATAGCCCTTAGCCTCTTCGACGGGATTCAGATCAGAACGCTGAAGGTTTTCGATAAGAGCAAGAGCCAGCATCTCTTCATCATTAACATCTTTAATGATGACAGGCAGTTCCTCAATACCAGCAAGCTTTGACGCCTGGTAACGACGCTCACCAGCGATGATCTCATAGCCGTTTCCATGCTTGCGAACCAAGAGCGGCTGCAAAACGCCATGTTCTTGGATTGACTCGCTCAACTCGCGAAGTTCAGTTTCATTAAAGTGAATTCGCGGTTGATTAGGGTTGGGAACGATATCCTCAATAGGTAGTTTTGTTTCAGATGCGGCATTTGAAGCAGATGCAGACGAACCACCGGTCTCATACTCGGCCTCAGAGACCAAAGCATTGAGTCCACGCCCCAATCCGCCACGTTTCTTTGCACTAGGCACGCTTGATCACCTCTTTTGCAAGGTTCATATACGCTTTTGCACCCTTGTTTTGAGGTGCATAGGTAATTACCGGTTCTCCAAAAGACGGAGCTTCAGAGATTTTAACCGTACGGGGAATCAGCGTCTTAAACGCCTTATCACCAAAGTACGATTGAACTTCCTCAACAACCTGATTCGACAGGGAAGTACGTGAGTCATACATTGTCATAAGCACGCCATAGGTGTCTAAGCCCTTGTTCAGACGTGATTTGACCATCTTCATTGACTCAAGTAGCTTCGTAACGCCCTCGAGTGCGTAATACTCACACTGGATTGGAATCAAAACGCTATCTGCTGCGGTCAAGGCATTGATAGTAAGCAGGCCGAGCGAAGGTGGACAGTCAATGAAAATAAAATCGAACTCGTCCTGAATCGGCTCAAGCAAATCTTTGAGGCGGGTTTCACGAGCAATTGCGCTTACGAGCTCAATTTCTGCACCTGCAAGCTGAATCGTAGCTGGAATTACGAATACCTTTTTGCAATTTGTATCAAGAACAAGCGATTCTGCCGGCACATCATTCAACAATGCATCATAGATGCAGTGATCAAGGTCTTCTTTTTCAATTCCAAATCCACTGGTGCTGTTTCCCTGCGGATCAAAATCGACAATCAGTGTCTTACGACCTTGCTCACCCAGTGCTGCTGCAAGGTTTACAGCCGTCGTTGACTTACCGACGCCGCCTTTTTGATTGATGATTGCAATGATACGCGTGTCTTTTGCGCTCTTAGAACGCTTAACGTCGCGAAATCCCACGGTCCCTCCTGGTGTGTATTAAAGCTGTCAAACGGAGGATGTTTCACGTGAAACATTCCGATTCGAAATCAACCGCCATGTTTCACGTGAAACACTGCAAGTTGTTAATATCCATTATGTTTCACGTGAAACATCTAGGCAAGCGGATTCTTCTTAGCCATGCCATTTGCACGAGGCAATGAAACGGATGCTGGATGACTCTTCTTGAGAACAATGAACTCTCTGTGGCCCAAGCCCTCAGGCAAATCGATTGCGTCATTAAGAAGCAAAGTGAAGCCGCAAATCTTAGCTGCCGACATGCCGGAAGCTAGCTCCTCATCCGAAGGATTACCCTTGGTGATAACAAATAGACCTCCATCCTTGAGGAACGGAGCCGCATACTCAACAAGAATCGGTAGAGGGGCAAGTGCGCGGGCGGTTACGGCAGAAAACTGCTTCTTATGGCTTCGAGCATATTCTTCAAGGCGATCATGAATCGCATGAGCATGTTTCAACCCAAGAGCATGAACAAAAGAATTGACGGCATCAACCTTCTTACCAACAGAGTCAATATAAGTAGCTTTACGATGCGTGGTTATGGTTAACGGAATACCAGGGAAGCCCGCACCTGTCCCCATATCGAGCAAAGCTCCCTCAGGAGCCTTATTGATATAGGGGAGCAAAACAAGAGAGTCGAGGATATGAAGTACCGCAGCATCTTCTATGTTAAGAATACGGGTAAGATTAGTTGTCTTATTTTTTTCCAGAACCAAATCCAAATGCTGAATACATTTCCTCAGCTCAGTATCAGTTACGCTCAAGGAATACTCTTTGCAATAGGAAGTTAGACGACTCAACATCTCGTCAGCTTGCTGATCAGTAAGAACTAACAACGAAAGCTCCTTTCTGACAAAAATCAGTGTATCGAGAACTTTTGACAAAAAAAGGGGACGTGGAAACCACGTCCCCTTAGCATAAGCTCGAGTAGATTATCGAGCAACAATCACCACATGGCGATCGGGGTCAGAACCCTCAGAATGAGTGTCGACGGCGTCATTGCCGCGAAGTGCAATGTGAACCAGTCGGCGCTCGTAGGCATTCATGGGCGGAAGCGAAACACTCTTGTGAGTGCGAATAGCACGCTCGGCAGCAGACTGAGCCATAGCGGCAACTTTGTCCTGACGGCGACTCTTATATCCCTCAACGTCAACCACAACCGGATACCTAAAGCCAAGCTTACGGCTTACCAGAAGCGAGAACATAACCTGAAGGGCATCAAGCGTACGACCGTGACGACCAATGAGAACAGCAAGGTCAGGAGCCGTTACATCCAGAATCAGCTCGCCCTCATCGCCCTCATACTCATCGATAGGAGAGTTGGCGGCATCGAAGTGCGAAAGGATGGAACGCAGAATAGAAATCGCAACATCGGCAATGGTGTCAAGCTCCTCATCGGTCAACTCTTCACCAGCCTTGTAGCGCTGTGCAATCTCGGGATAATCGCCCGCAACCTGCGGGGCAACCTCCTCAAGCATATCCTCGATGATCTCTTCAGACATAACGTACTCCAAAAGTTAGGTACCTAAATAAGATTGATATCCCGACTACTTCTTCTTGTGCGGACGCGGCTTCTTCTCGCGGCGCGTAACCTCAACCTGCAGCGGGGCGTTCTTAAGACGCTCCTCCTCATCGGCCTTGGCCTTGTCGATAACCTTCTGCGTCACGAAGATCTGCTGGATAACCTGCCAGGCAGAAGACACGTCGTAGTACAGCAGAACGCCAACGGGCAGGCTCCAGCCCATCCAGAGCATCATGACGGTCATGACGACGGCCATCATGCGCATGCTCTGAGCCTGCTGACCAGTCTGGTTGCGCGACATATACAGCTGCGGAATCAGGGTCAGGACAGCGAACAGGATCAGGCAGACCAGCGCAGGCAGCGCGACCATAAAGCCATCGGCAAAGGAGGCACTCGGCGTGGTGGTCAGGTCGGGCAGGATGTTGAAGAACGAGAACGTGCCCTCGTTAAAGTACTGCGGCAGGTTACGCAGCAGCGTAAACAGGGCAAACAGGATAGGCATCTGAATCAGGAGCGGCAGGCAGCCGGACAGCGGGTTGAACTTGTTCTCACTGTAGAACTTTTGCATCTCCTCGGCCTGACGCTGGGGATCGTCGGCATAGCGCTCCTGGATCTCGAGCATCTTGGGCTGCAGCACCTGCATACGAGCCGTCGACTTAGTCGACTTGAGCATAAGCGGCGTCAGCAGCAGACGGATGATGACCACCAGGATGATGATGGACAGGCCCCAGTCGACCGCAAAGGTCTGGATGAGCTTAAGCAGCTCGAAAAGGATGTTAACGATCCAATCCCACATGTAAGTTTTCCTCCGATAGCGAGTGCCCGCTAGGGCACAGGGTCATAACCGCCGACGTGCAGGGGATTGCAGCGAGCGATGCGCCTCACGGCAAGCCAGCAGCCTCTCAAAACACCGTACTTCTCAATCGCCTGGACGGCGTATTGCGAGCACGTTGGGTAATAAATGCAGGCGTCAGGCAATAAGGGCGAAATAACCTGTTGATATATGCGAATAGGAGCGATGGCAACACGTCGCAAAACGTGATTGCTCATCGCTCCTCCCCGGCAACGCCGGCGCGTTTCATAAGCGAACGCAATGCATTGTCCATCTCCTGCGGCGAGGAAACCCTCGTCTTGGGAGTTGCGAACAAGATGATGTCATAACCCGCAACGGGAAATCCACAGCTGCGGGCGGCCTCGCGCATCACACGCTTAGAACGGTTGCGCACGACAGCACAACCGAGCCGTTTAGCACCAACGAAGGCGACCCTTCCGGAGTCGCCTTCGCCAACCGATTCACATATGGTCATTCGAATCAGAGGGTGATTGAAACGACGCCCCTGACTGAACACATGCTCGAAATCTTGCCGAGACTTAATAGTCTTCATGCGAGATGTGTGTATCGCTGCTAGACAGTGAGACGCTTGCGGCCCTTGGCGCGACGACGGGCGAGCACGGCACGACCACCCTTAGTGGCCATACGGGCACGGAAGCCATGGGTCTTGGCACGCTTACGCTTATTAGGCTGATACGTACGCTTCATCTTAAGTTCCTCCTGCTGCATTTCGAGTGTCCGCGGGGACGCGGACGCAGATATAGACACGTGAGCTTGAAGATTGTAGGGAAATCAATGTTCAAATGTCAAGAAATCAAAGGTAAAAGGTTGCGCAGTTCACACGGTTCCCCCATAAGCCGAGCTCGATTTGGCGGTGCATGGCAACTTTTCACGATATTTCATCGAGTTTTCAACAGGTCATGTTGGCAATGTTGAGAACTTTTCGTCCGTTTTCCAAAGTTTTCAACAGGTTTTGAAAAGTTGTCGAAAGATGAGAAACATTGCACGGTGAGCTACTATTTGTTCGAAACCTTTTGAAAGATTGCGAGCGGCATGTCTGACGACTTTTACACCATGGTCGATTCCGGAGACCCGGCACCCGACAACGAGCACATCACCGGCGTGCGCGAAGAGCGTGAGGAGGGCGAGCAGACGACCACGCAGGCGCCAAAAGCCATGTACGCCGCGCGCATCGCCGTCTATGACGACATGCTGTCGACACCGCGTGTGATCGTCATTGATCCGCAAGATGTCCGCACGTATTTGGAAGAGACGACCAACACCGTCTACCAGTGCATGAAAGAACAAGGTGGCCATATCTCGCTCATGGTCATCCGCGAGATTGTCGAAAACTTTATCCACGCGCACTTTGCCGAGCCCATCATCTCGATTCTGGACGGCGGAGACACCATCCGCTTTGCTGATCAAGGACCCGGCATCGACGACAAGGAACGCGCTTTCGACTTTGGCGTTACCAGCGCAAACAGCAAGATGAAGCGCTATATCCGTGGAACCGGAGCAGGGTTTCCCATGGTGCAGGAGTATTTGGAAAACGCCGGCGGGGCCGTGTCCATCGAGGACAACATGGGCAACGGCACCGTGGTTACGGTAAGCCTGGACCCTAAACGCGTGCAGGAAATAGAGCGTGCCGGCGGACGCGGTGCTGCCGTGCGGCCCGAGACGGAGCAGCCCACATATCCCCTGCCGGGAGCTTTTGCGCAGCAGCCCATGCCAACGCAGCAGATGCAGTCCCCCGTGGGACAGATGCAGCAGCCCGGAATGCTTCCTGTACAAGAGCCCCAGGCGGCATCGATGTCGATGCCGCCAAACGCGCCAGAGGCCATGCCGCTGGCGGATCAGGATGCAGCAGCAATGCAGCAGGCGACGGGGGCACCGGGTGGCCAGCAAATGGGATATCAGCCGTACCAACAGGGATATCCATATCAGCAGATGCCGCCACTGGGGTATGGCCAGCAGTTCCCACAGCAGTACCAGCAGGGATATCAGCAGCCGTACCAGCAGATGCCGCAGCAGCAGTACAACCCCTGGGCCCAGCAGATGACTCCGCAGCCTTACCAACAGTGGCCTCAAAGTTTTCAACAGCAAATGCCGCCGATGCAGAGTTCTCAACAATCAGCAGCTCAAATGATGTATCCTAATGCAGCAAATCAGTATGCGCAGCCACAGCCGGACGTGTTCGTAAGCGATCGCGGCAACGCCGCGCTGGGCTATCTGGCGCAAAATCAAGCGTGCGGTGCGACCGATCTGGCGAGGGCGTTTGGAAACTCGGCCCCCACTTGGTCACGCACGCTCAATGACTTGGCGCAGGCCGGCTTGGTCATCAAGCATGGCCAGAAATACCACCTGACCGAACTCGGCGCCGCTCGCGTGCGAGCTCAGAGCTAAAGAACGGGAGAGACAGTGGACGAGGAAGCAAGCATCATCCTTGGGGATGCCATCGCCTTTTGCCAGCGCGACGGCCAAGATGCACGCCTCATCAACATGCTGGGGCAATCGCGCGCCATAAGCCTGACCGAAGATACGCTCACGATCGAGGCCCCCTCGCGCTTTGCCATCGCGCAGCTCAAAAAGCATCAGCCGACTATTGAGGCCTATCTGGAAGAAATCGCCTTTGCACCGATCGCGCTCGACATCGTGGCACCGCAAGGCGCCGTGGCGGAATCTGCTGCCGCGACGGCGCCCGCCACGGCTCCCGCTGCCTCCCCGGCGGTGCCGGCCTCCGCAGGCGACGTGCCGACAATCGAGCACCAGCACAGCGATGTTTCCCGTGAAACCATGGCACCGTTGCCGACCGCGGCGGCGACGTCAACGAACGCACCCGTCACGCACATGCCTATCGCTCACGACGCAGCGGCGGGAGCGGATTCGGGCATTGCAATCAAGAACACGCTCTCGGCCGATGATTTTCGTCGCATGATGAACCAGATGAAGGGCGGAGCGCCGACTAAGTCCACGCAAGCTGCGACCCCCGCTTCACCCATGCCAGCACCGACCGTACCGGCCGAGCAGAATACGGATGGAGCCCCGCTCGCCGCGAACTCAAAATTTACCTTTGAGAACTTTGTCTACGGCCCCGAGAACAGCCATGCCTATCGCTCGGCACTCAAGTTTGCCGCCCTCGCGGACGAGCGCGGCACGTGCACATCACTGTTCATCTACGGCAAATCGGGTCTGGGCAAGACGCACCTGCTACTTGCCATCAAAAACGAGCTCGCCGAGAAATCTCCCGAGATCAAGGTCAAGTACGCCAATTCCCAGGCGTATTTGGACGACCTGATGACCGAGTTCGACCGTCAAAAGAAGAGCAACGCGCCCATCATGCAGGCATACCACGGCGTGGACGTGCTCATCATCGACGACATCCAAAACATCATCGGCAAGCGCGCGAGCGTGGACTACTTTTTCCAGCTCATGGACGAGTTCATCCGCAACAACAAGAAGGTCGTCATCGCGGCAGACCGCGCCCCCAAGGACCTGAGCATGGACGAACGTCTGACCAGCCGCTTCAACGCCGGCATGCTCTGCTTGGTCGCAGAGCCCAGCTACGAGATGAAATACAAGATCTTGCAGCGCTATTACGAGAACACCATCGTCGCCGCTCCCGAGGCAGGCGACGACTCGCTGCTGGCGGCCTATGGGGGCGACGGCGGGCACCTGACCGACGAGCACTTTAAACACATGGCCGAGGTCTCGGGCACCAACATCCGCGAACTCGAGAGCTTTTGCGAGCGCTGCGCCGGCGAGGCGGGCGACCGCGAGCGCGAGGGCGGGGAGCTCACCTTTGACGATATCGACGCCATCGCCAGCCAGTACTTCGACACATCGGCCAAAAAGATCAACGTCCAGACGGTTCAGTCCGTCATCGAAGAGCAGTACGGCGTGACGCACGAGGAGCTCATCGGCCCGCGTCGCAACGCCAATATCGCCAAAGCACGCCATATTGCCATCTATCTGGCCATCGAGATGTGCGAGATGACGACCACGGCGGTGGGCGCCGAATTTGGCAACCGCAACCACTCGACCGTCAGTACGAGCTACAAAAAGGTCCAGAAGATGATCCAGGAAGACCGCACCGTCACCGAAGACCTCAAGTCGCTGCGCGATAAAATTACACTGCGCTCGTAGGGAAATAGAGACACCTGTTGAAAACTTGTCGAAACCACGGGCATAAGGTGTCTAAAACCCAACCCGCGGTGATGAAAAGTTTTGCGCAGGTTTTGAACGTGGAAAACCACCCCTGTTGCACACAGGTTGCTGTCGATTCTCTTTCTGGGTCTGACCTGCGTCTTTGGGAGTAATCAACAGTTTCGTCAGTGCTATTACTATTATTAAGATATTTATATCTATAGAAAGGTATTAAAAGATGAAGTTCACCGTCAGCCAGAGCTCGCTTACACAAGCCATCGGCGTCGTTATGAAGGGTGTCGCTTCGGCATCCACCCTCCCCATCCTGTCGGGCGTGCTCGTTAAGGCGCAGGACGGCATCTTGGAATTCCAGACCTCTAACTACACCATCTCGATCCGTCATCGCATCGCGGCGCATGTCGAAGAAGAGGGCGAGATGGTTATTCCCTGTAAAATGCTCTCCAATATCACCAAGACCCTCCCCGATGCCCCGGTCACCTTTGAGCTGTCCGAGCGCCAGGTGCTGATTGGTTGCGAGAAGAGCTCTTTTAGGCTGAACACGCTCGATGCCAATGACTTCCCCGAGTTTCCGGCCTATGCCATCGAGAGTGCCGTGGAGCTGCCGACCGATGTCTTGTCCGAAATGGTCGGCCGCGTGTGGCGCGTCACCTCGACCGACAAGGCTCGCCCCATCCTGGGCGGCGTGCACATGAAGGTCGAGAACAACACCGTACGCCTGGTAGCGACCGATTCCTTCCGCTTGGCCGTGTGCGATACGCAGGTCGAGACCTCGACCCTCGAGGGCTTCTTTGAGCTCAACGTTCCGGCTGACGCCTTTAACGACGCGCTGAACATCATGGCCAGCCAAGCGACCATCATGATCGGGGCTACCGACACCCAGGTCGTCTTCGAGGCCGGCAACACCACCTACGTGTCGCGTCGCATCGAGGGCGTGTACCCCAACTACAAGCAGCTCATCCCCGATTCGTGCGTGACGAGCGTCAAGATCGACGTCGCCGCCTTTAACGCCGCCCTCAAGCGCGTGGCCGTTATCGCGAGCGCCAACCCCGCCGTCAAGTTCGAGATCGATGTCGAGAACGGGCAGATGGGCCTGTCCTCCATTTCCAATGACCAGGACCTTGCGCAGGAGACGATCGATGTCGAGGCCGAGGGCGAGTCGGGTACCATCGCCTTCAACTACCATTACATCTTCGGCTGCCTCAATGCCCTGTCCAAGGAGAAGGAGATCACGCTGGAGCTCAAGAGCTACTCGCAGGCGGGCATCTTTAAGTCCTACGACAAGATCAACTACCTGTACCTGGTCATGCCGGTCCGCATCTAGCGCTGCGCCATGACCATGTTCGCCCGCGATCTTTCCGTCGCGCACTACCGCAGCTTCGATAGCTATCGCCTTGCCCTGGACGAGGGCGTGACGATACTTGCGGGACCCAACGCGGCGGGAAAGACCAATCTCATAGAGGCGCTGCAGCTGCTGACGAGCGGCGCCTCGTTTAGGCATCCGACCGCAGCTGAGCTCGTCCATGACGGCGTGGGCTCGTGCAAGATCGAGCTGAGGCTCGAGGGTGACGGCCGCGTGCTTGATATGGGATTGAGCGCGGAGGACGGTAAGCGCTCGTTTAGCCGCAACGGCAAGAGATGCCCTGCCGCCGGTGTGCGCGGGGTTCTGCCGAGCGTGCTGTTTTGCCCCGACCATCTGGACATGGTTAAGCGAGGCGCCAGTGTGCGCCGCGCCGCCCTCGATGACTTTGGCATGCAACTGAGCGCACGCTATGCCGATCTTGCGAGCACCTATGGGCGCTGCGTGACCCAGCGTAACGCCTTGCTCAAGGAGACCTGGTGCTGCCGCGAGATGCTCGGCGCGTGGAACGATTCGATTGCCCGCGCGGGCTCGGCCCTGCTCGTGCACCGGTTGGCCCTGCTCGACCGGCTGGCGGGCCATGTGCACACCGCCTACGGGCAAGTGGCGTCAGGTGAGGCCGCCAACGTGACCTATGCGTCCACGCTGGGGGATTTGCCCCAGGTCGAGGATCGCGAAGAGCTGAAGGGTTGGGCGTACGAGCGCATGCTGGCCGCCCTTGACGAGCATGCCGACGAGGAAATTCGCCGCGGCGTGACGTTGGTGGGACCGCATCGCGACGAGATCGAGTTCACCGTGGCTGGTCGCCCCGCCCGTTCATTTGCCAGCCAAGGACAGCAGCGCACGCTGGTGCTGTCCTGGAAGGTGGCCGAGGTGGCCGTGGCTCGCGATGTCTTGGGCACCGCCCCACTGCTGCTTCTGGACGACGTGATGAGCGAGCTCGACGGCGAGCGTCGCGGCGCTTTCCTGCGGCTGATCGGCGATGATATCCAGACGGTCATAACCACGACCAACCTGGGGTACTTTACCGATGACCTGCTTGATCGAGCCAAGGTGGTGAGCATGGGTGAGACGTGCTAATTACGAGCGCGAGAGCGAAACGGTCGCCTTCAGCGGGTTTTTGAACGCAGAGCGCCAGCGCATCCTGGCGGCTGCGACCCCCGAGCGCCGTGCGCAGATGGAGGCCGCCGAGGAGTCGCGCACGGTCTATCGCGCATGGAACGCGGTGTGCTCGGGCACGCGCGAGGGGCGGCATGTGACGGGCCTGCGCTTCCTGCCCGAGTCCAATGAGCTGCTGGTATATCTCGACTCGCCCTCGTGGACGCAGGAAATGACGCTGTTGCGCGAGATCATCCGTGCGCGCATGGAGCGCGCCGGTGCGCATGTGGACGGCCTGGTGTTCAAAACCACCGCGCCCGGTCACACGCCGCCCGCCGCCAAGGAGCGCCTGCGCCCGGCGACGACCGAGCGACCGCCGGCCCCGCACGCCGACCTAAGTGAGGCCGAGCGTACCGAGATCGAGCGCCAAGTGGCGCCCATCGAAGACCAAAAACTGCGCGAGGCCCTCGAGAATGCCATGAGAGCCAGTGCTGAGTGGGCCAAGGGCGCGCAAAGCAAAAAAGAGCCTTAAATCGCATCTGGTGGCCTTGTAGAGCCAAATACCCTCGTTCCCGAGGGTATTTTTTTACGATAAACTAGTAAGGCTGTACACATTTTCTTGACTGAAGGAGGACGTGTGGCAAACGAAAACGATTACGATGGCGGCGAGATTAAGATTCTCGAAGGTCTCGAGGCCGTTCGTAAGCGCCCGGGCATGTATATCGGCTCGACGAGCGCCAGCGGTCTGCATCACCTGGTGTGGGAGATCGTTGACAACTCCGTCGACGAGGCCATGGCCGGTTTCTGCACCGAGATCCAGGTGACGGTCCACGCCGACAACTCCATCACGGTCGTCGACAACGGGCGCGGCATTCCCGTCGACGAGCACCCTGTTAAAAAGATCCCGACGCTCGAGGTCGTTATGACGATCTTGCACGCCGGCGGTAAGTTCGATAACTCGGCCTATAAGGTCTCGGGCGGCCTGCACGGCGTGGGCATCTCCGTCGTCAACGCACTGTCCAAACGCGTGGTCGTTCAGGTTCGTCGCGATGGCAACACCTACGAGATGGAGTTCTCGCGCGGCAAGACCGTCAAGAAGATGGAGGTCGTGGGCGCCTCGGATTCGACGGGCACCACCGTCACCTTCTGGCCCGACGACGAGATCTTCGAGACCTGCATCTACGATTTCGATACGCTGCACAACCGTCTGCAGGAGACGGCGTTCCTCAATAAGAACCTCAAAATCGTGTTGACCGACGAGCGCGAGACGGCTCCCCACGTGGAGGAGTTTTGCTACGAGGGCGGCATCATCGACTTCGTCAAGTTCCTCAACGAGGGCAAGGACGTCCCCGAGGCCTTTAAGGAGCCCATCTACATCGAGGGCAAATCGGACCCGGATGCGCCCGTGGCCAAGATGGGCGAGGTCGAGGTTTCCCTGCAGTGGAATAGCGGCTACGGCGAGAACGTCATGTCGTTTGCCAACGACATCTACACTCCCGAGGGCGGCATGCACCTTGAGGGCTTCCGCACCGCGCTCACCCGCGTGATCAACGACTACGCGCGCAAGCAGAACCTGCTCAAGGAAAAAGACGCCAATCTGACCGGCGACGATGTGCGCGAGGGCCTTTCGGCCGTTATCTCGGTCAAGCTGCCCGATCCGCAGTTTGAGGGCCAGACCAAGGCCAAGCTCGGCAGCTCTTATATGCGCGCGCTGACGCTCAAGATCGTGACCGACGGCCTTGCCGATTACTTGGAGGAGCATCCCAAGCCCGCCCGCGAGATCGTCAAGAAGGCGCAACAGGCCTGCAAGGCGCGCAATGCTGCCCGCAAGGCGCGCGAGGCGACCCGCCGCAAGAGCCTGCTCGAGACGGCGTCCCTGCCCGGTAAGCTCGCTGACTGCTCGGTGCGCGATGCCGAGCTGACCGAGCTCTTCATCGTAGAGGGCGACTCGGCAGGCGGTTCGGCCAAGGACGGCCGTCGCCGAGACATCCAGGCGATTCTGCCCCTGCGTGGCAAGATTCTGAACGTCGAACGCGTTGGTGACCACCGCGCGTTTTCGAGCGACACCATCCAGTCGCTGATTACCGCGATCGGCTGCGGCGTCACGACGAGTGCCGGCGACGGCGGCGACTTCGATATCACCAAGGCGCGCTACCACAAGATCATCATCATGACCGATGCCGACGTCGACGGTGCGCATATCCGCATCCTGCTGCTGACGTTCTTCTACAAGTACATGCGTCCGCTGATCGATGCCGGCTACGTCTATGTTGCCTGTCCGCCCATCTTTGGCATTAAGGTGCGCAACAAGATCCACTACGTGTATCCCAACGGCCGCCAGCCCGAAGACGAGATCCTGCGCGACACCATCCAGAGCTTGGGCCTGAACCCCGACGACAACGACGAGGACGGCAAGGCCAAGGACGGCAAGATCACCAAGAAGCGCAAGGGCTATACCGTCCAGCGCTACAAGGGTCTGGGCGAGATGGACCCCAAGCAGCTCGCCTCGACGACGATGGATCCCAAGACCCGCATCCTGCAGCGCGTGTCGATCGAGGATGCCGTGGTGGCAGACCGCGCCGTGCGCGAGCTGATGGGTTCCGAGGTCGGCTATCGCCGTGAGTACATCGAGAAGCACGCACATGATGCACGATTCCTTGACGCTTAAGAGGAGGTAACGTGGCAGACGATATCAACAATAACGAGGGTATGGACGAGGCCGGCGATGCCGGCATGCCCGACGATCTGAAGCGCCTGCTTGCCCGTGCTGAGCAGGGCGAGGACGGCGATCCGGACGCCTATAACCCCGATGCCGATGATGACGAGGAAGAGGACGACGACGGTGAGCTCGAGGAGAGCTTTGGCGAAGTCGACCGTGGCGCCTCGGCCGGCGAGGATATCAATGGCGGCCAGCTCCAGATTTCGGAGTTCGGTCGCGAGATGAAGCAGTCGTTTATCGAGTATTCGATGTCGGTCATCACGGCGCGCGCCCTGCCGGACGTGCGCGACGGCCTAAAGCCGGTGCACCGCCGCATCCTGTACGCGATGAACGAGAGCGGCATCTACCCCAACCGCCCGCACAAGAAGTCGGCTTGGACGGTCGGCGAAGTTATCGGTAAGTACCACCCGCATGGCGACTCCGCGGTCTATGAGGCCATGGTCCGCCTGGCGCAGTGGTTCTCCATGCGCACGCCGCTCATCGACGGTCACGGCAACTTCGGCAACATCGACGGCGACGGCGCCGCTGCCATGCGTTACACCGAGAGCCGCCTGGCAAAGCCCGCCATGGAGCTGCTGCGTGACCTGCAGAAGGATACCGTCGACTGGCAGCCCAACTACGACGAATCGCTCGCCGAGCCTCAGGCGCTGCCCGCGCGCTTCCCCAACCTGCTGGTCAACGGCAGCCAGGGCATCGCCGTCGGTATGGCCACCAACATCGCCCCGCATAACCTCACCGAGGCGATCGAGGCCACCTGTTACCTGATCGACAACCCCGACGCCACCGTCGACGAGCTCATGCAGATCATGCCCGGTCCGGACTTCCCCACCGGCGCCATCATCATGGGCAGCGCCGGCATTAAGCAGAGCTACGAGACCGGCCGCGGCTCCATTACCGTGCGCGCCAAGGCCCACGTGGAATCCACCAAGACCGGCCGCAACCGCTTGGTCTTTACCGAGATTCCCTACATGGTCAACAAGGGCACCCTGCAGGAGAAGATCGCCCAGCTCGTCAACGACAAGCGCATCGAGGGCATCTCGGACATGCGCGATGAGTCCAACCAGAAGGGCATCCGTCTGGTCATCGAGCTCAAGAAGGGCGTCATTCCGCAGGTCGTGCTCAACAACCTGTATAAGTACACCTCGCTGCAGACGACCTTCGGCGCCAACAACCTGGCGCTCGTCAACGGCGTTCCCAAATGCCTGAGCCTGCGCGAGATGCTGCAGCACTACATCGATCACCAGGTCGACGTCGTCACCCGCCGCACCCGCTTCGACCTTAAGAAGGCCCAGGCCCGCGCGCATATCCTCGAGGGCTACCTGATGGCTCTCGACCATATTGACGAGGTCATCAGCATCATCCGCTCCTCGCAGACCGATTCCGAGGCCAGCAGCCGCCTGATCGAGCGCTTTGGCTTTACGCCTGAGCAGACCACGGCCATCCTCGAGATGAAGCTGCGCCGCCTGACCGGCCTGGAGCGCGACAAGATTCAGGAAGAGCTGGACGGCTTGCGCCGCGCCATCGCCTACTACGAGGACCTGCTGGCGCACGAGGAGAAGATCCTGGGCGTCATTAAGGAAGAGATGCGCGAGATCTCCAAGAAGTTCGGCGATAAGCGCCGCACCGAGATCAGCCAGGTCGAGAAGGACCTGGACGTCGAGGACCTCATTGCCGACGAGGACATGGTCGTGACCATCACCCACACCGGCTATGTCAAGCGCATCCCGGTGGCCGCCTACCGCGCCCAGAAACGCGGCGGCAAGGGCGTGTCGGGCGTCAACCTCAAAGAGGACGACGTTATCGACGAGATGTTCATCGCGTCCACGCACGAGTACGTGCTGTTCTTCTCGAGTAAGGGCAAGGTCTATCGCCTGAAGGTGCACGAGCTGCCGGTGGGTACGCGCCAGGCGCGCGGTACCGCGATCGTCAACCTGCTGCCCTTCGAGGAGGGCGAGAAGATCGCGAGCGTCATCAGCTGCCGCGAGTTCCCTGCCGACGAGTATCTGATGTTTGCCACCAAGAGCGGCATGGTCAAGAAGACCGTGATGAGCGCATATGACCGCAGCCGTCGCGACGGCCTGATCGCTATCAACCTGCGTGACGACGACGCGCTGCTGAACGTGCGCCGCGTGCGCGAGGGCGACAAGATTATCCTGGCCACCACCGCGGGCAAGGCGATCATGTTCTCCGAGGAGCAGGTGCGCGCCACCGGCCGCGATACCAGCGGCGTTCGCGGTATCGGTATGAAGGACGGCGTGAGCGTTCTGGGCATGGAAGTCACTAACGGCAACGGCGATCTATTCGTCATCACCGAGCGCGGCTACGGCAAGCGCACGCCGGTCGCGGACTACCCGGAGCAGAATCGCGGCGGCCAGGGCGTCTACACCATCCAAATGACCGAGCGTAAGGGCAACCTCGCGGCCATGAAGACGGTGGGCCCGCAGCACGAGCTGTTCATCGTGACGGAGGGCGCGACGGTCATTCGCGTCAAGACCGATGAGATTAGCCAGACTGGCCGCGCTACCCAGGGCGTCAAGATGATGACCGTCGACGACAACGACCGCATCTGCGCCGTAGCCCGCATGACGGCAGCCAAAGAAAAGCCCGAAGGCGAAGGCGCTGAGGATGCAGCTGCAACTAGTACCGAGGAAGCCCCCGTCGACCTAGGCGACGGCAACGACATACCAGAGGATCTCCTCGACGAGTAAGAGGAACTAGCTGGTAAAAAAATACCAGACCCCTTATATCGGCGGTCGGCGCACTGCGCGCCGACCGCTTTTTGACAATCTTGGAACCCCGTGTCGGCCCTGGCTGCCCGGCGGCATGCGAAGTCGATCGCGAGTTCCGCACGAGCCGGAGAGCACTTAATGTGCTCTCCGTGCGAGCAGGACTGTCCGAGC
>CAKUHM010000006.1 GCA_934655835.1 uncultured Collinsella sp.
CTAGATGTGCTGACGAATCGCCTCGATATAGGCCCGGCCGTAGCGGGTGAGCGTCGTGTTCTTGCGCGTGATAATACCGATCTCCATATACTCGTCCACATCGAGCGGAATCGAGATAATGCCGGGACCGTTGAGCTCATGGCTGATCACGCCCGAGCATACTGTATAGCCGTTGAGGCCCATGGCCAGGTTGAACAGCGTCGCGCGGTCGCGCACGCGGATGTTCTTGCGGCGTTCAAACGTCGAGGTCAGCTCCTCGGAATAATAGAACGAGTTATAGCTTCCCTGCTCATAGGACAGGAACGGGTAATCTTCCAGATCCTCGAGCGTTACGCGGGAGCGGCCCGCCAGCGGATGCTCGGCACACACGAAAATGTGCGGCGCGGCGCAGAAGAGCCCTTCGAATACGAGCTCGTTGGCCGCCAGCATGCGCTCGATAACCTCGCGATTGTGCTCGGACAGGTACAGGATGCCCAGCTCGCTTTTCATGTGCGCAACGTCTTCGATAATCTCGTGGGTCTGCTCCTCGCGCAGGGTAAAATCGTAGCGCGCGGCATCGAACTCGCGGATCACGTCGACAAACGCATTGACGGCAAAGGAATAATGCTGGCAGCTCACGCTAAAATGCGGCACCTGCTCGGACGCACCTTTATATTTGTCCTCGAGCAGATCGGCCTGATCGAGCACCTGGCGCGCGTAGCCCAAAAAGGTCTCACCCTCCTCGGACACGATAACGCCCTTGTTGGTGCGCTCAAAGATGTGCACGCCCATCTCGTTTTCGAGCTCGCGGATCGATGCAGTGATTGAGGGCTGCGACACAAAGAGGCGACGTGAGGCCTCGGTAATGCTGCCGCACTCGGCAACCTTAACGACATATCTGAGCTGCTGGAGCTTCATAGTGGCCTCCCTAGGCGTTCGCGACGCGCGGACCCGCCGCATCTGCCTGGCGCATAAACGACGGCATCTTCCCCGTCGCCGCACAGGCAGCGATCTGGTGCAGGGCCGCGGCAACCGCATCGTCTGCCGTGGCGCCGATATGCCAGCGCGCCGCAGCCGTGACGGCCTCGTTGGCGTTGGCGACTGCAACGGAGTTGGGGACGGCATCAATCATGGGCAGGTCGTTATCGGAATCGCCGAACACGGCCACCTCGTCGGGCGTCAGGCCCAAAGCGCGTGCCAGCTCGAGCGCGGCGCAGCCCTTGTCCCAGCCGGCCGGGAGAATGTCGAACAGGCGCACACGGTTGTTGGGGAACACGAGCGAGAGCTCCGGCACCTCGGCGGCAACGCGCTCACGCAGCTCGGCGAGCTCTTCGCGCGAGCGGGCGCTCCAGATATTCGCCTTGTATACCGGAGCGCCCTCGACCGTCGGGCGGCACGGGGCCTCTTCGCCTTTGAGCCACGCGTTGCCGCCCGACGCCATGGCGCGACGAACGCGCTCAGGATCGCTCGTCACGCAGTAGGCATCGTTGCCCCAGAAGTCGTCACCCAGGCTGTAGACCTTTAGATACGTATCGTCGGTCTCTTGCTCGAGGTAATCGGCCAGACGTATGAGGGCATCGTTGTCGCTCGCGCGCGAGGCAACCACCTCGCCGTCGACAAACATCACCTGCCCGTTGCAGAAGGCACCGGTCGAGAAGCATTCAGCGCGATTGCGGAACATCCAGCCCATCGCGGACGGCTGACGGCCCGAGACCGGGCCAAAATGCAGGCCCGCTGCCTGCATAGCATGAATGCCATCGATGGCGTAGTCGCTGGCACCGTCATGTCCAGCCGGAATCAGCGTATCGTCCATATCGGTCAGCACAAGTTTGATCATAGAGCCCCCCAGTCATTTTCACCGTATCCATTGTAACGACCAGCCAATAAGGGACAGGTTTATTTTGGCAGGTTTTATCTGGGAAAATGCAACGCCCCAGTTGCCACCTGCCAAAATAAACCTGTCCCTTTTTGGCAGGTGCGCTAGTATAGGGGACAACAGATTCGATGCGGGAGTGCCGGCGGTGCGAACCACAAGGCTGAGAGGGCAATGGGCCCAATCCTTTGAACCTGTCAGTTAATGCTGGCGTAGGGAGCATGCCGCCTTTACAGGGGCGCTGTCTATGCACAGCGCCCCTTTTCTATGCCAAGGAGGCATGTGCAGTGATTGATTCGGAACAGCTTAAGCAGCAGGTGGTCAAGGCCGTAGAGGCGATTCGCGCCACCAACCCGATGGCCGGCTCCATCACCAACACGGTGACGATTGACTTTGTCGCCAACGCGCAGCTCGCCGTGGGCGGCTCGGCCGCCATGGTCTATCTGCCCGACGAGGGCGAGGCGCTCGTTGCCGGCGGCGGCGCCATCTATCTCAACATGGGCACGCTCTTCCCCATCTACGAGCAGACGATTCCCCGCGCGGCCAAGGCGGCACACGATGCCGGCAAGCCCTGGGTGCTCGACCCGGTGGGCCTGGGCATCGGCAGCCTGCGCACTCAGCTGGTAAACGAGCTCAAGCAGTACAAGCCCGCCATCGTGCGCGGCAACGCTTCCGAGATCATCGCGCTCGCCGGCCTGTGGGGCCTTGAGGGCGAGGCGGCCGATCTGAGCCGTGTACGCGGTGTCGACACCACCGATACGGTTGACGCCGCCCGCGATGCCGCCGTGGCACTCGCCCGCTACACCGGCGGCGCCGTGGTGGTCTCGGGCGAGGTCGACTTGATCACCGACGGCACAACCGTGGCCAAGTCCCACGGCGGCAGCCCGCTCATGTCCAAGATCACCGGTTGCGGCTGCTCGCAGGGCGGCGTGCTGGCCGTGTATGCCTGCGCCGCCGATCCGTTTACGGCAGCCGTCTGCAGTGCCGCCGCCTACAACGTTGCCGGCACGCGTGCCGCCGCTGTCGCCGATGCCCCGGCAAGCTTTAAGGTCGCCTTTATCGACGAGCTCTACCGCGCGACCGCCCAGGACATTGCCGATAACCGACTCGAGCTCGAGGAGGCATAAGCCATGTCCGAGCCCGCAACCGATGCCGGCATGAACACACTCGTCGCCGTGGCCATC
Source organism: uncultured Collinsella sp. (assembly GCA_934655835.1). The sequence goes on from CAKUHM010000006.1 coordinate 3,037, forward strand.
GCCCCATGCGGTACCGGCGATGAGCTGTCCGCCGAGGTCGCCGAGGTCGTGCGCGTCATTCGCGAGAGCGGCCTTCCCAACCGCACCACCTCGATGTTCACCGAGATCGAGGGCGACTGGGACGAGGTCATGCAGGTCGTGCGCGACGCAACCTTTGCGCTGGCGAGCAAGGGCATCCGGACCGAAGTCGTGCTCAAGGCAGATATTCGACCCGGATTTACCGACACCATGACCGGCAAACTCGAGCGCATGGAAGCGCAGATCAAAAAGCAGGAGGAAGCACGATGAGCATCCGCGACAACCTTGATATCTCGGCCTATCTGGTACTCGGCCCCGAAAACACGCTCGGGCGCCCCGTGGGCGATGTGGTGGCCCAGGCACTCGACGCCGGCTTTACCTGCATCCAGGTGCGCTCCAAGGTGGCAAGCGCCCGCGAGATCATTGCGCTGACCGGCGACGCCGCGCAGGCAATCGCACAGGCCGGCAAGACCGGTCAGGTCGCCTTGCTGATTGACGACCGTCTTGACTGCGTACTCGCCGCGCGCGAGCAGGGTATTGCCGTCGACGGCGTGCACGTGGGCCAAAGCGACATTCCCGTCGAGGTCTGCCGCAAGCTTCTGGGCCCCGATGCCATTGTGGGCCTTTCGGCCCGCTGCGAGGAGATGCTCGAGTACGTCAAGACCGCCGACATGAGCCTGGTCGACTACCTGGGCATCGGCCCGCTCCACGAGACCGAGACCAAGCGCGACTGCGGACGTGCGGCCGACGGTTCCATCATCACCAAGAGCTTTGAGGACCTGGCCGCACTCCACGCGGCAAGCCCCGTGCCCATCGTGGTGGGCGGCGGCGTTAAAACAGCCGACTTGCCGCAGCTTAAGGCCACCGGCGTCGATGGCTTCTTTGTGGTGAGCGCCGTCTGCAGCGCCGATGATCCCTACGCCGCGGCCAAGGAGCTTGTCGACACCTGGCAGCAGGCATAGACATAGGCCGAGCAGCTGATTCGCAATCTCATATCTTCAATAGCGGAAAACGCATCCCGGTTCGAACGTCCATTCCGGGATGCGCTTTCCGTATGCGACCCTTACCCCGCCAGATACGCTTCCAACGCCGGCAAAGTCGCCTCCGCATCGTGGCGGCCGACCTGGTAGATGCGCTCGAGCTCATCCGGTTCGCGGCACAGCGACGGCACCTTCACCGATTCGCTCGGTCGCACCACAAAGACCTCGCCGGCAGCCTCGCGACGCGCCAGGTCATCGAGCGTGGCATTGTAGACCTCATGCCGATGCTCAAGCGCTGCAACAAACTCCGGGTAGTGACGGAACACGCGACGCAGCATGGGCATCACGCTGTTAGGCTGCTTCACAAAGCCCGCCGGCTGCGTGAGCACCACGATATTGCGGTCATACCCCTGCGCAAACAGCCATGCGCTGGGGATAGAATCAGCCACGCCACCATCCAGATACTTATGCCCGCCAATAGCAACGGGACGCGTCGCCACAGGAATAGCAGACGACGCCCGGATCCACTCGATATCGCGCTCGTCGCCATACGGCAAATCGTGATAGACAGCCTTGCCCGTCTCGATATCGGTACACACACACGTAAATCGCATGGGGCAGGCGCGATACGCTTCCAAGTCGATGGGATCGCGCTCGATAGGCACCTCATGATAGGCAAAATCGGCATTGAACATATCGCCGGTTCGCAGCCAGCTGGTCACGCCCGCATAGCGCTTGTCGGCGCAATAGGCCTTGTTGTAACGAATGGCACGGCCGATCTGGCGCGATTTAAAGTTGTAGCCAAACGCCGCGCCCGCCGAGACACCCACCATATGGTCGCAGGTCAAACCGTGCTCCATCCAAACGTCGAGCACGCCCGCCGTATACATACCGCGGTAGCCGCCTCCCTCGAGCGCAAGCCCCACCGTGCGCGTCGTATCCGGCTGTGCCATGTGACCATCTCCGTTCCTGCGTTTTAAAACGGGACAAGTATACCCGTCAACATATATCGACTCAGTCGCATTTTCATCGAACATCGCATCGTCGCGCTACCGCTTGGCGAATAGTAGCCGCCCACAGCATGGACACCCATATATAATTGCGTACTGTTGTTTACACTACTCAGCAGTTATCAACAGCGAACATTAGCCGGCAAAGTAACTCAACAACGCAGCAAGGCGGGGGCCTGGATACACGCAAGGCGCCGAGCAACGACGCGTGTACACTACGAGCTCGCCCGACGCCATCCGCCCCGACCCCAGAAAGCCACTTACAACATGGACACCGTCAGCAATTACACCGAAACGCTCGAAAAGACCGTCCGTGACCTTCTCGAGCGTCAGGATGATCTGATTAGGACGGCCTTTACCGACCAGCTCACCGGACTTGGCAACCGCGGCGGCTTTGCCCGTTCCCTAGAGGAAATCTGGGAGCAGGAACTGCCCGTGACCATGGCGTTTATCGACATCGATAACCTTAAGCACTGCAACGACGTCTTTGGGCATGACGAGGGCAACCGCTATATCTTGCAGGTAAGTCTCTATCTCAAGCTGTATATGAAGGTGGACGAGGCGGCGTTTCGCATAGGCGGCGACGAGTTTGCCATCCTGTCTACGATTGCGACCGAGGACGACCTCGCCGAGCGCCTGGAACACTGCCGAACGGTCCTACTCAAAAACAACGATTCCGAGATGCCTCACTCGTTTAGCTACGGAGTGTCGCACGCCGACCCCGCCCTGGGTGAAGTCTCCAATCGCATGACACTCGATGCCGACCATCGCATGTACGACTACAAGCTACGCCATGCCATGCATCTTGATCGACGCAATATCGCGCAAGTCCACACCGACGACTTCGAAATAAGCGATCGCGTTTTTGACGCCTTTTCGATGCTCAACGAAGGCCGTTATTGCTTTATCGAGAACTTGGACAAACATCGCACCCTTTGGTCACAAGGCGCCCTGCGCGATCTCGGTCTTCCTTCCGAGCATGTAGACAACTGCCACGATTACTGGAAAACGCGCGTCCACCCCGATGACCTCGAGGCCTACATCAACGACATCGACCAAATCTATAATGGCTCCAAACACCGCCGCGTCATGCAGTACCGCATGCGCAATGCCGCGGGCGACTACGTCCTCTGCCGCGCTCGCGGGTTTCGCATCGACGGCGACGGAAATACCCCCTCGCTCTATGTCGGCGAACTTGTTAACCACTCACTCGCCGAGACCGTCGACGCCGCCACGGGCCTCGGAACGCAGCGTATGCTGATCAACGCTATCGATGCCTGCCGTCGCGACCGTTGCGAGACGGGGCTTATAGCGGTCCGCGTTTGTGGCACGGCAAAGTTCAACGAGCTCTACGGGGCCGAGGCTGTCGACAACATGCTCGCCGAATACGCAGGCCGCATGTTATCGATCACCCGCGGCAGAAGTCGCGTCTTCCGCTCGCGAAACGCCCAGTTCGTCGTGCTCAGCAACGATCTGGACCACGAGGCATTCGAGCAACTGACCCATCATCTTAAAGAGGCCGTTTTCGCTCCTGTTCGAATCGCGAACGACACCATTACCCCCGTCTGTCTTGTCGTCCCGGCCTTTTACGAGCGCTTAATCAATCAAGCGACCGCTGTTTTAGGCGAACTCGACCGTCGTCTTCGCGCCGCCGGCGGGCTTGCCCCCAACGACAGCCTCCCCATACCCGAGATTGAGCGTAAAAGCGCCGTCGCCGAACGCATCGATACGCTCACGGGCCTCTATCGACCCAGCGAGTTTATGCGGCGCGCCAACGCATTTCTGAGGACAGGGCGCGACGGCGCTTGGTGTATCGCCACCGTCGACATGGGTCATATGCGACTGTTTAACGAATGGCACGGACAGGCCGAGGGCGACCGCGTGCTCGCCGATGTGGGCACGGTCCTCAAAGACATCGAGAATGCCGAGATGGGCGTCGCAGGATACTGGGGCCAAGACGACTTTTGCATTCTCATCCCCTTTGAGCACGACACCGTCCATCAAATCTATAACCGCGTTCGCGCCGCCGTGGCCAAGCATGATGACGGCGTGGGTTTCTGGCCGTCCATGGGCGTTTGCCCCATCGACCCCAACGAGGAAATCACCATCGACGCGCAGGCCAAGGCCATGTTTACCAATCGGCGCGCAAAAAACGACTTTAAGGAGCGCGTCGCCATTTTCCGCCCCGAGGAGTACGAGCGCGAAACCGCGTTCCACCGCACGCTGACCGAATTCCAGTATGCGTTCTCAAACGGCCGCATTACCTACTACCTGCAGCCCCAGGTCGACATGGAAACTGGCGAGATCGTTGGCGCCGAGGCGCTCACGCGCTGGATTGGCAAGGACGGTTCCCTCATTTCGCCTGTAACGTTTATCCCCGCACTCGAGGAAAGCGGCTTTGTAGTGACGCTCGACAAGTACATTTGGCAGGGCGTCGCCTCGTGGCTGCGCGAGCGCATCGACCGGGGGCTTCGCGTGGTTCCGATCTCGCTCAATGTGTCGCGCGTGGATATCCTTGCCTGCGACGTTGCCGAACATATGGGAGCACTTGCCGCCCAATACAACCTACCGCCCGAACTCATGCGCATCGAGATCACCGAGACAGCCTATACGGGAGAATCCGAGGCCGTGGATAAACTGACTGCCGACCTGCACACCCGCGGCTTCTCAACCTATATGGACGACTTTGGCACCGGCCAGTCCACGCTCGCGATGCTCAAGAACGTCAACGTCGACGTCATCAAGCTTGACCGCACGTTTGTTCCCGCCGACGGAGATCAAGGCCGCAGCGCGCAAATCATTACATCAATGCTCGATATGGCGCAGTCGCTCCATCTGCCCGTCGTGGTCGAAGGCGTCGAGACAAATGAGCAGGCGAACATGCTACGACAGATGGGCGCCCGCTACGCTCAGGGCTTCCTCTACTACCGCCCCATGCCGGCGAATGATTTTGAGGCATTGCTCGATGGTGGCAATAACAACTGATACGCTCGCGCGCAAAACGCCACCGCCGAAGGGGGCATTTGTCTCCATTAGCTAACTTATATCCCCAATTCAAACCGAATTGGGGATATGATACAAACCGTTGTTCTGCCCAAGGAGGTTATTCATCATGAACGAGTCATACCGCTTGGGCGAGCAATCGATTATTGCCTATCTTCAGCGACTTGCGAATGGTGTCTCGACCGCCGAACTCGATGTTTCCGCGCTGCCTGCTGAGCTACGCGCCGTTGGTGAGCAACTGCAAAAGACGCATGCCATCCTGCAACAGGAGCGCCAGCTGCTTGAGTGCAACGCCTATATCGATCCGCTCACCAACTTGGGCAACCGCGGCGGACTCGACCGTCACGTCGAGCAGCTCTGGCGCAAAGGCGACCCCTTCACCTGCGCCTATATTGACATCGACCATCTCAAGCATTGCAATGATAAGTTTGGCCACGCCGAAGGCAATCGCTATATTCTGAGCATCTGCCGCACGCTCTCCGAAACCATAGAACACGATGAGATGCTGTTCCGTATCGGTGGAGACGAGTTTGTACTCGTGTCCCCCACGGCAAGCGAAGCTGAGCTCGAGCAGCGTATGGAACAGGCCCGTGCCGATCTAATCGAAGCAACCTCCGGCGGCAAAGCGCCCATGATCGCTAGCTTTAGCTTTGGCTGCTCGCGCGTCGATCCACTTGCCGGCGACACGCGTCGCCAGATGACGATGGATGCCGATCGCAAGATGTATCGTTATAAGCTTATGCATCGTGTGCAGCAGCCGAAAGACAATGGCGCGCCGCAACACCCAATTGCCGAGCAGCTTCCGTGCAACGACCGGGTGTTCCAAGCGATCTCCATGAGCTCCGAGACGCGCTATCCGTTCATCATCAATCTCGATACGGGCGAATCGCAATGGTCGGTCAACGCCGTGCGCGATTTTGATCTGCCTTCCCAGCACCCTTTTAACTCGGTCGACATGTGGCTTGCCCGCGTTCACCCCGAGGACCGCGACAACGTACGCGCCGAGCTCGATATGGTGATAAACGGTACGTGGCACTTCCATTACATGCAGTATCGCGTAATGGACGCCACCGGAGCGTACGCGTTGTGCGACTGCACGGGCTACCGCTTGGACGGCACCGATACCGAGCCCAACATGTACGTGGGCATGATTATCAACCGCAGCTTGGCAGATACGACCGATTCCGTGACCGGCCTGGGCGACATCCACGCCCTGGTCAACGCCATTGGCGAAATGCGTCGCGTCGCGCGCAAGGCGGGCTTGGTCGCCATTAAAATCGACGATATCGCTCAGGTCAATGCCCGCTTTGGCTTTGATGCAGGCGACCGCGTTTTGGCGGAGAGCGCCGCCTGCCTCATGGATTGTTCGCGCGGCAAGGGTCGTCTGTTCCGTTCGACGGGACCGATGTTCGTGGCGCTTTTCGACGAATTCGATCCCGAAGAGACCAACGCGATTGCAGAGGAGATCGAGCGGTTCCTGGGTTCGCCTGTGCTCATCGGATCGCTTGAATACCAGCCGCCCATTCGCGTGGCTACGCTTCATCTGGACGCCGTCGACCGACAGCCCGTTTCCATTTTGAATGAACTCAAAGCGCTGCTTAAAGAGGCGCCGCAAGTACCGGGCACCAAGCTGGACTAGCACCACGGGGCGCGATGTGAAACACAAACCGTTTCGCACCGCGCCCCACGCCATCTGCCCTCTCGTGCGATAATCCTCCGCAGAAGTCACCAAAAGCAGAGGGAGTTTGTGATGAAGGTTCTTTTAGTCAATGGCAGCCCCAAGGCAAACGGCAACACCGCCCGCGCACTCGCCGAGGTCGCCGAGCAACTCAACGCCGAGGGCATTGATACCGAGGTGTTTCAGCTGGGCGCCAAGCCCATCCGCGATTGCATCGGTTGCGGCCAGTGCGGCAAGCTTGGCGGTCGATGCACCTTTGATGACGACGTGGTGAACGAGCTCATTGCCGCCGCCGAGCAGGCCGACGGCTTTGTCTTTGGCTCCCCCGTCTACTACGCACACCCCAGCGGCCGCATCCTCTCTGCCCTCGACCGCGCGTTTTATGCTGGCAGCAAGGCCTTTGCGCACAAGCCGGGCGCCGCTGTCGCCGTTGCCCGCCGCGGCGGCACGTCGACCACGTTCGATGTACTCAACAAGTACTTCACCATCAACCAGATGCCCGTGGTCGCCTCCACCTACTGGAACAACGTCTTTGGCGCTGCGCCGGGCGAGGCCGCCCAGGACGCCGAGGGCCTTGCTACCATGCGAAACATCGGTAAAAACATGGCATGGCTCCTGCGTTGCATCGAGGCAGGACAGGCCACCGGCATCGAAGCCCCCGAAGCCGATCGCGCCCGCACCAACTTCATTCGATAAGTCCAGCGGTGGTCACCTCGAAGTTCTATCAATGTCAGCGAAAAGCCAGCTGATGAGGCAAGGTGCCTTGAAAGAGGAGGGCGCTGGGCTTTTGCCCGCGCCCGACGATTGAAAGGCAGATTGCCCATCAGATGGCTTTGCAGCGTCGAGGTGACCGCCGTTCGTTAGAACGGCGGAACATAGATATGAACGTGCAAATTTTTGGCACCAAGAAGTCCTTCGACACTAAGAAAGCCCAGCGCTATTTTAAAGAGCGCCGCATTAAGGTGCAGTTTATTGACCTTAAGGAAAAGGAGATGAGCAAAGGCGAGCTCACGAGCGTGATGCAGGCGGTCGGCGGCATCGACAAGCTGCTCAACCCCAAGGCCAAGGACGAGGAGACCCTCGCGCTCATCCAGCACCTCACCCCTAGCCAGCGCTTCGACAAGTTACTCGAAAACCAGCAGGTCTTGGCCGAGCCCATCGTGCGCAACGGCAAAAAGGCCACCGTCGGTTATTGCCCCGATGTATGGGGAGCCTGGGAGTAGCCTGTGTTATTTGCCGGCGCGTGGGTATAAAAGCAGGCGTTTGGCATAAGATTCAACTGTAAGCCAAGTCTAACAAAGGAGGGCACATGCCCAACAAACCCGTGAAGATCATCATGCTTACCGGATACCTCGGTGCCGGTAAGACCACGCTGCTCAACCACATTCTCGCTAACGACGGCGGTATCCGCGCCGCCGTGATCGTCAACGATATCGGCGAGATCAACGTCGACGCCAGCCTTATCGCCGACGGCGGCCTTTCCGAGACCGACGACCTCATCCCGCTCACCAACGGCTGCATCTGCTGCACGCTTTCGGACGACCTGGCCAACCAGCTGCAGGGCATCGCCGATTCGGGCAACTTCGACTACATCATCATCGAGGCCTCGGGCATTTGCGAGCCCATCCCCATCGCCTACACCATCTCGAGCTTCTGCGACGAGGCCAAGGTGGGCGGCGAGCCCAAGCTCGCGCTCGACAACATCGTGGCCGTGGTCGACTGCGCCCGCATGTACGACGAGTTCAACGGCGGTCGCGACCTGCTGGCCGAGGATATCGACGAGGACGACATCGAAAGCCTGCTCATCCAGCAGATCGAGTTCTGCTCCACGCTGATCCTCAACAAGACCGATACCGTGACGCCCGAGCAGATCGCCGAGCTCAAGGCCATCGTGCGCAGCCTGCAGAAGGACGCCGTGATCGTCGAGGCCCAAAACGGCGAGGTCTCCATGGAGGAGCTGCTCGACACCGACCGCTTCGACTTTATGCGCGCCTACAACTCCGCCGCTTGGATCGAGGCCATGGAGCATCCCGAGGAGCACGACGACCCCGAGGTGCTGGAGTACGACATCGAGACCTTTGTGTACTCGCGTCGCAAGCCGTTTGACCTGCAGAAGTTCACCGACTTTGTTGAGCAGGAGTGGCCTGACGAGGTCATCCGCGTCAAGGGTCCGCTGTGGCAGACCGGCGATCCGGACATGTGCTACATGTTTGAGCAGGCCGGCCACCAGATGCGCCTGATGGAGAACGGCCTGTTCGTCGACTCCGCGCCCGAGGGCGAGAAGCAGAGGATCATCGACGAGAACCCCGAGATTATGCAGATTTGGGACGACGAGACGGGCGACCGCATGACGAGCCTGTGCATCATCGGCCGTCACATGGACAAGGATGCGCTCATCGCCTCCCTCGATGCCTGCCTGACCGACTGGCACCGCGCCTAGGTTTATCCAAGCGGGCATTTTTCCACTACGTAACCGCCAAACCACCACGAAGGTGCCTGTTCCCTTCGTGGTGGTTTTTCGTTCTGAGCCAAGGAGATTCATGCTCAACATTGTGCTGTATGCGCCCGAGATTCCGGCCAATACGGGCAATATCGGCCGCACCTGCGTGGTTACCGGCGCCCGCCTGCATCTGGTCGAGCCGCTGGGCTTTTCGCTCGATGACAAGACGGTGCGTCGCGCCGGCCTGGGCTACTGGCAAAACTTGGACGTGACGACGTATGCCGGCTGGGAGGACTTCCTTGCGCGCAACGGGCTCTCCCCCGCCGACGAGCGCCTGCACCTGCTAACTAAAAAGGCTCGTCGCACCTATGCGCAGAGCACCTACCGCGACGGCGACTTCCTGGTCTTTGGCAGCGAGAGCTCGGGTATTCCCGAGCCACTGCTTGCCGCGGCGCCCGAGCGCTGCGAGCGCATCCCCATGCTGCGCGATTGCGACTCACTCGACAACGCCGATGCCTGGGAGGCCAATGAGGAATCGCTCGGGCATACCGAGGACAGCCACGAAGCCATCCTGCAGCAGGACATCTGCGGTAACTTCGTCAATCCCAACGACTACCGCATCAGCGCCCTCAACCTCTCCAACAGCGCCGCCATCGTCCTCTACGAGGCGCTGCGCCAGACAGGCTTTGCCGGGATGTGACAAAGGGACCCCGCAGCAGGAGGTCCCTACACATCAGAATTCAATTTCAAATACAAACGACTGGCGGAGCTCTCGCTTGGCTTGACTTGTCAGACTTGAATTCGCCCTTATGCTCAGCTTGGTGCACGCCTCATCGATAGCCATAGCAAGTGATACGGACATGGTCATGGTCGTTTCGCTTTTCAATTCGACCCGATAGCTCTTCGCCTTGTTTTTATCCTCTCCACCGCATCTCGTCTCGATTAACAAGAGAATATCTGAGTCATGGGCATACCAATGGAGCTCAGGACGCTGTGGAACCATGTCACCCTCGAATTCCTGTGTAAACAGAATTTTCTTCTCATTCCTCGTTGAATCGTTCAAGGAACCGTCGATTCGAACCGAGCCCTTCTTTCCCGCCTTGACATCTCCCTTAATCTGGTGACCTCGCCGAATTTCCTCGTACTCCGTCACTTCCAGCTTGCAGCGCTTCGCGCCAAGCATGAACGCGATCCGTCTCAACTCGGCCATCTTGTCTTGTTGCATGGTTGCGAAATAAGAGTCAAGGTCAACAAAGCGAGACCGATCAAAAGCATCTATGTAATATGTGGAATAAAGAGATGGTTTAGGATAGAAAGACAGCTCGCTATCCCCGATTGCCTCGCGGTACAGATTGAAAATCTGCGTACCCTTAACAGTATCCAGCCAACCAATAGCATCCCTACAGACATCGATGCCCCGGCGCTCGTTTCCGTCAACAATTCGAATCATGTTCGGCAAATGGAATGAAGGGCTCTGATAGGTCTCTTTGGTTACCGGCCTGTATCTATTGAGCTGCTGCTGGTATGCCCAATCGTTGACCGCGTCACCGATATCCGCAGCAGCACCAGCCGCACCATCGGCCGCATCAGCAATAGCTGCCAAGGCGTCATCGGCCATCGGAGTTGCAGCACGCACTGCACCATCGGCAACTTTCTGTACGATTGCAACCGCGCCCGCCATCGCGCTTCCGGCGCCATCAACCAACCCGGCAGCGGCCTTACGGATATCAAAGCCCTGCTTATGTCGCGGCAGCCCCTCCCTTTTGGCAACAACGGCCAGATCGTCTTTATCCTCCATGATGACCTCCTATTTCCGATAGTCGAAATCAACCGTATATTCATCGCCAAATGCCGAGTTGAAGGTAGTGTCGAGAAAGGTGGTGTAGCGCCCGATCAGAAGCGAGCCGGCCCCAGCGATCTGTTGCCGTTTATCCAACATGCTATTCACCCCTACTCAAACGCAACGTCAACATTGACGTCATCGCCGCATAGGGCTTTGACCTGTTTTTCGATAAGGGCGCAGGCTCTATCATCAGATTCTTGGAGCATATTGCTTTCCTTGACCTTCTTGGTCTGCTCTTTCTTTGCCTGTTTCAATAACGTGTTTAGATCATCCGTGCTTACTTGATTCCAGTTAAGAAAACCATTGTCCTCAACATATTTCTTAAGCGTATTGGGGTCTGTCGAGAACGAGGTGATCTCCGAGTGAGGCAGTATAACCTTTACGCTCTTGACCTCTGAATTCTTATCGGCCATATTAGCCCGTACGATTGTAACCTTCATCTTATCGGCATTGATCCCGATGTCAGCCTTGCCGTCAATCGTTGCGACATATCGCTTAGACGTAAAGGGGTTTTCCCACCCAAGCGGATTGCCCGCCTCATCAATTGAAAGTAGCTGGGTAAAGTTGTACTCGTACGTCACGAGCTTAACGACTGGCGTGATCTCCTCGCGAATCGAATCATCGCTGATCGTTGTAGAATTACGTGTCAATGACATCCAGATACCCCAGGCAACCGCTAGAACCGTAACAACGACTAACCCGCCAAAGGCAACCTTTTGCGGCATCGTTGTAAGAAATTTTGTTTTTGCCATCCTGTTTCACCTTTCCTTTATTGCCCAGACGTTCCCATCATCTTCCAGCGCGAGCATGATGGCACGAATCATTCCGTCAACGGCTCAATGCAAAGCGCGACCGTTCAAAGAAAACGGCCGCGCTTTCTTTTCAATTCCCGCGAACTATTCCTTGACGCTGTAACCCGACACCGTCGGCGCAACCCTCGAAGCGTCGACCTCGCTCATCACCTCAAACCCTTACACCATCAGCATCGTAAAGAGCAACATTTAGGAAAACGTTTTCGAACGATATGTCAGAGGTATTTTCGACGATTGCGGTGTACGTATAGAGACCGTAGCCATCATCACTTTTCTCAAAGTTCGCCGATGAGAGCAAACCGTTGACAACCTCATCGTTATGCGTCTTCTCCTCTACGGTCCTACCGTTCTTAATCAGCTCGTCAAACTCATCTTGATACTCGTCATCAACTGTTAAGTCATATCGATCAACCAGTTTCTTAAGCTGTGCGGATCGTGCGTCGTAGGCTTTTTCCCATTCCTCGTAGTACTTAGGATCAGATTCCGCATACTTCTTGGTAACATCAAGCTGATCGTCAAGCAGGTTGAGATAGGCGATGACATCTTCCTGCATCTTAGTGTCTTTAAAAGGCGCCTTTTTGAGTTCTTTGTCGTTATCGATCTCGGTTTTAATTATCTCTTTTCGCACTTTATTCGAGCTTAGATCAGCATCTTCTCCAAGCGATTCGATATAATCCGACCGCTTTTGATAACCTTGAGCGATCACAGCCATTGCACGGTCATCGGCATAATCAGGTTCATCGTTTTTCTTCTCAGACTGCGAACAGCCGCTCAGCAGAAGCGCCCCACAAAACACCATCGCAAATAGCGCGGTCACCAGAGCCATTCCATAACGCCTTTTCATTTCGTCCTCCTTTAAATACAAAACACGATATCTAGCCCCTCGTCAAAAAGCAGACGAATTGGCAACGCGGTGGCACTATTTGGCTCAAGGGCGTGAACTGGACAAACATCGAGGGAAGGAGTGAGCTCTGTTCAATAAACTCCCCTCGTCAAAATGTCTAGCTAAAGAAGACGGACAGACGACGAACGGTCAAAACTAGTCGCGTCCGCCCGTCTCCAACGATCGAACGTCGATGCGCTGACGTTCAAAAGCGCAGCAGCCTCTCGCCTCGTAACCTCACCCCCTTCGAATAATTTGATGACATCGCGATAGCTATCTGGGCGTTCGACTGCCGGCCTTCCAAATTTCCCGCCACGCAAACGCGCCGACGCGATGCCCTCCGCCTGGCGTTGCTTGATGTTTTCGCGCTCTAGCTGCGCCACGTAGCTCAAGATCTGGAGGACCAGATCTGCCATGAACGTTCCCGTGATGCCATCGGGCTGCTCGCGCGTATCGAGCAGTGGCATATCAAGAACCACGATGGCAGCGTTCCTATCCACCGTGATGCGTCGCCATTCATCGAGGACTTCGCGATAATTGCGACCCAAACGATCGATACTTTTGATCACGAGAACGTCACCCGCGCGCAACCTGCGAAGAAGACGCTGGTACTGGGGACGTCTAAAGTCCTTACCGCTTGCCTTGTCAGCATAAATCTGGCTCTGCTGCACGGGAAACCTTCCCAGCGCGTCCAACTGGCGGTCCAGGTTCTGGTCCGCAGTAGAAACACGCGCATACCCAAAGATTCGATTGTCCATAATTGCCCCTATCGGCTACCTCTTGGCAGCATCAGCTCAAACGAGAGCCCACTCACTATAGGGCGTGCAAATTTCGCGAATGGGTTGAGGTCATTTTGGCCCTCAGACACAAGCTATTCAAGCGCTATGCCGACAGATGCTGGCTTTTATTTTGAATGTGACAAAGGGACGGCCCCTTTGTCACATTGATGCCCTAAATAACGGACCATCGCTTTTAATCAGAATTAACTAGAATAAAATGAAGTTAAACGGCGGTGTGAAAGGAGAGCCTTGTGGAATATCTCGAGAACCCGTTTACCCCCAGTTTTGGTGAGGTTCCTGCTCATCTCGCTGGCAGGCAACAGATTATTCGGGATTTGGACCGTGCCTTCTTGAGCCAGCGCAGGCGCCCAGAATTGACCTCGATCTTCTCAGGCGCGCGTGGAACCGGTAAAACCGCTCTCATGTCGTCGCTCGCGACAAGGGCTGAATCCCACGGCTGGATTGCCGTAAAGACGACCGCGCTCCCGGGAAGGCTTGAGGAAATCGAGCTTGGGGCAAAACGCGCTGCAGCCCATCTCATCGACCCGTCCAGCCACTTCGAAGTCACCGGTCTCGGAATTGCACCGCTCGGCAGCATCGAGGTCAATCGCGTTCACGATGTCTCAACCTGGCGT
>CAKUHM010000007.1 GCA_934655835.1 uncultured Collinsella sp.
GCTGTGGCGGCTCCCTTCAATGCAATCGGTAACGTGTTCTCTAACCTTACGGCGTCACAGGACACGCTTGACGAGCTTAAGAAGCAAAACGAGGAACTGACCTCTAAGGTCGCCGAGCTCTCCGAGGCTCAAAAGACCGCCGAGCGACTGGAGGGTCTGGTCGGTCTGCAGTCGACCTACAACCTCAAATCAACCGCAGCTCGTATCGTCGGCGCTTCGGGCGATGCCTGGACCTCGACCGTCACCATCGATAAGGGTTCTGCCGACGGTCTTACCATCAACATGCCTGTGACGAGTTCTGCCGGTGTCATAGGCCAGATTATTGAGGTCTCGGCCAAGACGTCCACCGTGCGCCTGATTGGCGACGAGAACTCGGGCGTGTCCGCCATGGTGCAGGACACGCGCGCCCAGGGCATGCTGCAGGGTCAGGCTGACGGCACGCTGCGTCTTGAGTATGTGAGCGTCGATTCCGACGTTAAGGTTGGCGACATCATCGTGACCTCGGGCATTGGCGGTGTGTTCCCCAAGGGCCTTCCGCTCGGCACCGTCTCGTCGGTTGAGAAATCGGCAAACGACGTGTACTACACCATTGTGGTGCGCGCTCAGACCACGGCCGAGAACAACGAGGAAGTGCTGGTCATTACCTCGCTGACCGACGAACAGTCGGCCTTGGATGAGGACGTGAACACGGCCAACAGCACGCCGCAGGGAACGTCGCGCGATGCTGCGACCAAGACGAAGGACGAGAGCCCGGATGACAGTTCTGACACGTCTGAGACGACCGATTCCGGCTCGAGCGAATAGGGGGCATGTCCATGGATCTACACGAGCAGGGGATGAGCTCCCGCACGTTTGTAATCGCCGCCATCGTGTGCGTGCTGCTGCAGGCAGGCCTGGCACCGCAGATCTCCATTGCGGGCGGTCGCGTCAACTTTATGATTATCTTGGTGTGCCTAAGCGTGTTCTCGGGCGACCCGAACCGTGCCGTCGTGTGCGGTTTTTGCAGCGGCTTGTTCTATGACCTTTCCGCTGCCGTGCCGGTGGGCGTTATGTCGCTCCTGCTGACCGTGGGTTCTTTTGCCCTGGTGCATAGCGCCGCCGGTCAGGCGGGCGGTACCCCGAGTGCGCGCGGCATCACGGTGGGCGCCTTCGCGCTCGTCATAAATGTGATCTACAGCATCATCTTGCTGTTTATGGGTTTGGAGACGAGCTTTGTCGTTGCGATCTTCGGCCATGCGCTGCCGTCTTCGATCCTGACGGGTCTGGTTGCCATTCCGTTTTTGATGTCCGGCGTCGTGCCGCAGTCCGGTTATGGATTCTCCGCACGTGGCGGACGCCAGACGGGCATGCGCTTTAAGCCCAAGACCCGTAAGCTCAAATAGGGGAGGCCCGTAGATGTCTTCCCAGATGACGGTTATTATCGCCGGTATCGTGTTGGTTGTGGCCATCGTGGTCGCGCTGGTCATCATGCGTCGCGGCGATTCCCGTTTTACCTACGATACGCAGCATGGAACGGCCCCGCGCGCCACCGAGGGCGAGGGCAATACCGCGGCGACCGCCTTTAAGGGCCGCTTTTCCATCCTCACTACGGGTGTGGGCGCGATGTTCGCGGCGCTTGCCGTCAAGCTGTGGGGCATGCAGATGGTCTCGTCGGGCTATTACGAGAAGCAGGCTAATAGTAATCAGACGCGCACCGTTACCACACCCGCTGTGCGCGGCCGCATCCTCGACCGCAATGGCGTGGCGCTTGTCCAGAACCGTCCCTCACTTGCTGTCGTGGCCTACCGCGACCTTGCCGAGGATGAGGTTCTGGTTCGTCATCTTGCCAACGTGCTCGGTATGCCCTACGTGGCTGTGCTGCGCAATATCCAGGACAATTCCGAGGGCGCCCAGAGCCTGCATACCATCGCGACAGACGTCCGTCGCTCCACGGTTGCCTATATCAAGGAGCACGCTGGCGAGTTCCCGGGCGTCAAGATTGCCGAGCGTACCGAGCGCCAGTATCCATATGGCGAGACGGCCTGTCACATTTTGGGCTATACCGGCACCATTACCTCCGAGCAGCTCGAGGCCCAGAATAAGAAAACCTCTGGCGACGATGATGCTTCTGCTGGCCGGATTACGTACCAGTCGGGCGATATCGTGGGCCAAGCGGGCGTTGAGAGCTACTACGAAAACCTGCTGCAGGGTATTCGTGGCGAGCAGACCGTCAAGGTCGATGCCTCGGGCAATGTGACCGGTCAGGCCGGCGCCGTACCCGCCAAGGCCGGCTCCGACATTAAGCTCACGCTCGACCTTAAGATCCAACAGGCCTGTGAGACGGCTCTGGCGAGCGCCATCGAGCTTGCCAAGACCACTGGCTACAGCAATGCCGGCAACGGCGCTGTGGTGTGTCTCGATCCCAACAATGGCGAGATCCTGGGCATGGCGAGCGAGCCCAAGTTCGATCCGTCCGTCTTTATCGGCGGCGTCTCAAATGACGTGTGGACCGAGCTCAATGATGACAAGGGTTCGCACCCGCTGCTCAACCGCGCCATTAGCGGACAGTACATGTCGGCCTCGACCATCAAGCCGCTCTCGGCACTGGCCGGTCTTGAGTTTGGAACCTACACGTCGGGGCAGACGACCAACTGCACGGGCTATTGGACGGGTCTGGGCAAGTCGTGGGGCAAGTACTGCTGGCTGCATTCCGGCCACGGCACCATGACGCTGCAGTCGGGTATCGCCAACTCGTGCGACCCCGTCTTCTACGACATGGGCAAGGCGTTCTTTTATGACGAGCAACATTCCGAGGGCCTGCAGGAGATCTTTCGTCGCTGGGGCCTAGGTAAGACCTGCGGTATCGATCTGCCGAGTGAGGGCGCGGGCCGTATTCCCGATGCCGAGTGGAAGGAGTCGTACTTTACCGACGCCTCTGCCGAGGACCGCAAGTGGAATGCCGGCGATATGACCAACATTGCCATCGGCCAGGGCGACATCCTGGTGACGCCCCTGCAGATGGCGTGCGCCTACATGGGCCTTGCCAACGGCGGCAAACAGTACGTGCCTCACGTGTTTTTGTCTGCCGTGTCGCGCGATGGCGACGGCGATGCCTATAAGTACAACGGCAAGGGCAAGAAGAAGCGCCTGGAGGCCAAGATCAACAGCGATTCGGATTTGACTCTTGTTCGCAACGGCATGCACGACGTGATTTACACGGCATCGACGTCCTTGGCGGCTCACTTTGGCACCCTGACGCCGCAGGTATACGGCAAGTCGGGCACGGGCGAGAAAAGCGGCGAGGACGAATACGCGTGGTTCTGCGCCTATGCACCGGCCGATGATCCCAAGTATGTCATCGCTACTGTCCTGGAGCAGGGCGGCGGTGGCTCAGATACCGCGATGCATGTCGTGCGCGACGTGCTCGGCGTGATTTATGACGAGCCCGATACCTCTTCGGCCTCGGGCGATTCTTCGGTTCGATAGGAGGTTGCGATGGATTTTTCTCCGGCGGATCTGTTCCGTTCAACCAAGACCGGCTCTCGCAGCAGCCTGGACCGCGTCAACAAGCAACTTTCGGCCTCGCGCGGCACGTTTCGCCAAAAGGTGCATATCGGTGTGCTCGTGGCTACAGTGGCGCTCGTCGCCTACGGTGCCATCATTATCTGGTCGGCTTCGCAGTTTAAGGCCGATGCCTCGTTCTCACGCCATCTGCTGGGAATTGGCATCGGAGCGGTGCTGGCGGTGCTGGTCTGGCGTACCGATCTGCGCGGTATTTCCAATTTCTCGACGGCGTTGCTCGTCATCGACCTGATCGTGATCCTCTCGCCCAAGATTCCGGGTCTGTCCTATACGGGCGGTCTGGGCATGACGGGCTGGATCAAGATTCCCGGTATCGGCTTGACATTCCAGCCGGTTGAGCTTGCCAAGCTCATCACCATCTTCTTTATTGCCACGCTTGGCTCGCAGTATAACGGCCGCATCGATACCGTTCGCGACTACGTCAAGCTCTGCGGCATGCTGTCCATTCCGTTTTTGGCCGTCGTTGCCATGGGCGACCTGGGATCGGGCCTGGTCGTGCTGGTTTCGGGCGCTATCGTCATCTGTATGAGCGGTGCGCGCCGCGAATGGGTACTGTCGACCCTGGCCCTGCTTGTGGGCCTGGTGGCCCTCGTCCTGGCGCTCGATTCGGTCTTTGATTCGTTGCTCGGCCACGATGTGCTCATCAAGCAGTATCAGATGAACCGTCTGACGGTCTTTATCGACCCCGATAATGCCGATTCGGACGATGCCTACAACCTGCAGCAGTCGCTTATCGCCGTTGGCTCGGGCGGCTTCTTTGGTAAGGGCTTGGGCCATGCGACGCAGTCGGCCGGCGGCTTTCTGCCTGAGTTCCACACCGACTTCGTCTTCGCCTTCCTGTCCGAGACCTTTGGCTTTTGCGGTTCCCTTTTGCTCCTGTGCCTCTACGTGCTGCTGATCTTTTCGACGATTCGCGTCGCCTTTAAGTGCGAGTCGCTGTTCTTGCGTCTTTCGTGTGTGGGCATCGTTGGCATGTGGGCGTTCCAGACCTTCGAAAACATCGGCATGTGCATCGGCATGATGCCGATTACCGGTATTCCGCTACCGTTTATTAGCTTCGGTTCGTCTTCGATGATGATTCAGCTGCTGACGGTGGGTATCGTACAATCCATATGGCGGCATCGTTCGGGCGCCGCGTAACCGCTGGAGGGGTTTGCTATGAAAATTCCCGTAGATAAGCTGACCCGCGCTTTTAAGATGGGCGCGTCCGTTAAGAAGGATTCCGATACGCCGGTGCGCGTCTCGGTCTATTTGGATTCGTCCGCCTCGCGCTTTCTTGCTGAGACGGTGCGTGACGCCTTTGTGCCGCAGACGACCTCGGGCATTGTGCGCGTCGAGCGTCTGGGGGAGGAGCGAATTGCTCCAAAGACCGATACCGATGTGGTGCTGGTGCTCTCGTGCGGCTCCGACCGCTTGGAGAGTGCCGTGCAGGAGCTCGTGATCGCCGGCGCGCCCGTGTGCGTGCTTGCCGAGTCTGCTGTGGAGGTGCCGTTTATCGAGGAGTCCACGCCCATGCTCGGCGTGGTGGCGGCGACCGATAAGACGTATCTGCTCGAGACGCTTGCCCGCTGGATTCTCGATCGCACCGAAAAGGAAACGGCTTTTGCGGCGAACTTTGCCTTCATGCGCATCGCGGCGGCCAATCGTATCATCACCTCGTGCGCGCTCACCAATATGGCGACCGGTGCGCTGGTGTTTTTGCCGGGTGCTGATTATCCCGTTATGGCGCTGGCGCAGGTGGGCATGCTCTTTGAGCTCGCTGCCGTCTTTGGACGCGGCATTAAACCCGAGCGCGGCTACGAGGTCGCGGGCGTGCTTGCCGGCGGTCTTGTGATCCGCGCGGTCACCCGCGCGCTCGTCAAGCAGACGCCGCATGTTGGGTTTGCCGTCAAGGCGCTCACTGCTGCCGCGGGCACCTATGGCATGGGCCGTGCGCTCGTTTCGCTCTACGAGCGCGATGTCGACTACAGCCGTGCCAACGAGGCGGTCACTGCCTCGTTCTCCCGCGTTCGCGATCTGGTGACCACGGTCGCGGGCGCTACCCGTCCTATGGCGTCCTACCAAGACGCATCCGATCTCGCTGCTTAGGGGTTTTCCGTTGCGCGTTCCGTATCAAGACTGTTTTCATTTAATTGAGCCGCTGCTCGCCAAGGTCGAAAAGCCGAGTCGCTATATCGATCACGAGTGGGGCACGCTTTCAAAGGCCGATGCCGACTACCGTTGCTGCCTGATCTACCCGGATGTGTACGAGGTCGGTCTGCCCAACCAGGGTATCGCCATCCTCTACAACATCCTTAACCAGGCCGAGGGCATCTCCTGCGAGCGTGGCTATGTGCCGTGGCCCGATATGGGTGACGCCATGCGCGAGGCGGGTATTCCGCTTCTGTCGCTCGAAGGTGCTGCCCCCGTCGCATCGTTTGATATCGTCGGTCTGCATGTACCGCACGAGATGGCGGTGACGAACTTCCTCGAGGCTCTCGACCTCGCTGGCATTCCGCTGTTAGCGGCCGACCGAGGCGAAGACGACCCCATCATCATCGCCGGTGGTCCTTCGGTGTACAACCCCGAGCCGTATGCGGCCTTCTTCGATGTCATCCTCATCGGCGAGGGTGAGGAATCGCTGCTCGAGACCTGCCAGCTGCATCGCCGTCTGCGTGACGAAGGAGTCCCGCGCGCGCAGATTGTTGAGCAGCTTGCATCCATTGCCGGCAACTACGTGCCGTCGCTCTATGAGGTTCGTCACGACGAGCCCTGCTCGCCGCATGGCTACACCGTGCCGCGTGAGGGCAAGGATGCTCCGACCGTGGTCTACAAGCGCGTCGTCGAGGATTTCGGCGCCACGAATCCGCTGTCGCAGTCGTGCGTACCCTATGCGCAGCTGGTCCACGACCGCCTGTCTATCGAGATTCTGCGCGGCTGCGCCCGCGGCTGTCGTTTTTGCCAGGCCGGCATGACGTATCGCCCGGTGCGCGAGCGCTCGGCCGACCAGATCGTCTCGTCGGTGATTCAGGGTCTGGAAAAGACCGGCTATGACGAGGTGTCGCTGACCTCGCTCTCTACGACCGACCACTCCTGCATTCGCGACGTGCTCGCCAGGCTCAACCGTCGCCTGGAGGATACGGGTATTCGCGTGTCTATTCCGTCGCAGCGCCTGGATTCGTTTGGCGTGGATATGGCCGAGTCGGTCGCCGGCGAAAAGAAGGGCGGCCTGACGTTTGCGCCCGAGGCCGGCAGCCAGCGCATGCGCGACATCATTAACAAGAACGTGACCGAGGAGGACCTGGACCGTGCGGCCAAGGCGGCCTTCGAGGCCGGCTGGAACCGCATGAAGCTCTACTTTATGATGGGCCTTCCCGGCGAGCGCGACGAGGACATCGTGGCCATCGCCAATCTGGCCGATCACGTGCTGGAGCTCGGTCGTTCCGTGGTGCCCAAGGCTCGTCGCGGCTCGATCTCGGTGTCCATCTCGGTTTCGGTGTTTATCCCCAAGGCTGCCACGCCGTTCCAGTGGTGCCCGCAGCTCGACTACGACGACGTCAAGCGTCGCCAGAAGCTGCTTATCACGAGCGTTCGCAACCGCGCCGTCCGCGTGCATTACCACGATGCCGAGACCTCGCTCATCGAGGCCGCGCTGTCCCGCGCCGGTCGTGACATGACGCCCGTCATCATCGATGCTTGGCGCGCTGGCTCTCGCTTTGACGCCTGGGTAGAGCATTTTTCGCTCGATAACTGGAAGGAGGCTGCCGCCAAAAACGGCATCGACCTCAATGAGCTCGTACACCTACCCTACGAGTTGGACTGGCGCCTACCGTGGGAGCATGTGAGCCCCGGCTGCACGCGCGGCTTCCTCGAGCGCGAGTACCGTCGCTCGCTCGAGGGTGTCACGACTCCCGATTGCACCCGCACGTCGTGCACCGGCTGCGGTATCTGTCCCACGCTCCACGCCAAGAATGTATTGATGGGTGATCGCGCATGAGTGAGCGCCTGACCGACAACCCCACGCTCTTTAGACTTCGTGTTCGCTATGGCAAGCGCGATCGCCTTAAGTACCTGGGCCATCTCGAAGTGATCCATACCATTGAGCGCATTGTGCGCCGTGCGGGACTTCCCTATGCCGTCACGCAGGGCTTTTCTCCGCACATGCGCGTGGGCTTCTCTTCGGCGCTACCGGTGGGTACGTCGTCGACCTGCGAGTGGTATGACCTGTTTATGACCGAGTTCGTGGCGCTCGACGAGGCGTTTGGGCGCCTGGCTGCGGCCTCTCCGGCCGATCTGGCACCCATCGAGGCGGCGTACATCGACGTGCGCACGCCGGCGTTGACGGCGCAGCTCACGCGCTTGTCGTATCGCATCGATTTGCACTTGGATCCCGAGGCGCCCGTAAGCGCCGACGAGGTGCGTCGTGCGATCGACACGCTGCGCGCGGACCATGTCATCGACTACGCGCGCGGAAAAAAGAGCAAGCGCTTGGATTTGGATCACACGCTCGTGGGCTATGAGCTCACGGCGGGGGAGCGCCCGGACCATTTGGTGCTCATGCTCGACACCCATGCCGACAACGAGGGCTCCATGCGTCCGGAAATTTTGCTTTCCGCTGCTGATGTTTTGTTGCAGGGCTTGACCCCGGGCGTGGATGCACCTATTGTTTCCACCGGTATGCAAGACCTCGTGACCATCTGCTCCTACGATGTCGAGCGTCAGAATCAAGCATGCGAGGACGACGAGGGCCGACTCGTCAGCCCCATACCTGTGCGAACTTGTGGATTTGCTCCACATACTCGTTGACGGGGGTATTTTCGCCTGCTACTATATTCGGCTGTTGCACTAACTGATGCATGAAGGGCAAGTAAACATGTACGCAATCGTTAACACGGGCGGCAAGCAGTACAAGGTCGCCACCGACGATGTCATCACCGTCGAGAAGATCGAGGGCAATGAGGGCGACAAGGTCACCCTGCCGGTCATCTTCCTCAACGATGGTAAGAAGATCGTCACCGATCCCGACAAGCTGGCCAAGGCCAAGGTTACCGCTCAGATCGTTGAGCAGTTCAAGGGCGAGAAGCAGCTGGTCTTCAAGTTCCACAAGCGTAAGCGCTATCGTCGTCTGAAGGGTCACCGTCAGCAGCTCACCAAGCTGAAGATCGTGAAGGTCCAGGCTACGTCCCGCGCCAAGAAGGCTGTCAAGGCAGAGGCCGAGGCTGTTGCCGAGGCTCCCGTCGCCGAGTAGATTACACTCGTAACGAAAGAGTAGGTATACACAATGGCACACAAAAAAGGACTCGGTTCCTCCCGTAATGGCCGTGACTCCCGCGGTCAGCGCCTTGGCACGAAGCGCTATGCCGGCCAGACGGTAACCACGGGCACGATTCTCGTCCGTCAGCACGGCACTCACATCCACCCGGGTGAGAACGTTGGCCGTGGCAAGGACGACACGCTGTTCGCGCTGGTCGACGGTACCGTTGAGTTCCACAAGGGTATCAAGCACAGGGTCAGCGTACGCCCGCTCGCGAACGCGTAATTCACCCTTCATAGAGCACATATGTGGGAGGCACTTGAGTTTTAGGATTCAAGGGTCTCCCTCTTTTTGTAGGAGGCGATTCTGTTGTCACAGTTCACCGATATCAGCCGCATTAACGTGTGCGGCGGCGACGGCGGAGCCGGATGCATGTCGTTTAGGCGCGAGGCATTTGTTCCCAAGGGCGGCCCCGATGGCGGCGACGGCGGTCGTGGCGGCAATGTCGTCATCCAGGCCGATGCTCAGCTGTCTTCGCTGATCGATTACCGCTTTAAGCATCACTTCCGCGCCGAACGCGGCACGCACGGGCAGGGTGCCCGTCGTAACGGTAAGAGCGGCGAGGACCTGATCCTGAAGGTTCCCATGGGCACCGTGGTGCGCGAGCTCGATCCCGAGACGCAGACCCCGATGTTCGAGATTGCCGACCTGGTGCACGATGGCGAGCGCGTTGTCGTGGCGCCCGGCGGTGCCGGTGGCCTGGGCAACACGCACTTTGTGACGTCGGTGCGCCGCGCGCCCGCGTTCGCACAGCTGGGCGAACCGGCCGAGGAGCACTGGATTGAGCTTGAGATGAAGCTTATGGCCGATGCCGCGCTCGTGGGCTTTCCCTCGGTGGGTAAGTCTTCGCTCATCGCGCGCATGAGTGCCGCCCGTCCCAAGATCGCCGACTATCCGTTTACCACGCTCGTGCCGAACCTCGGCATGGTGCGTGCCGGTGAGTATTCTTACGTCGTTGCCGACGTTCCTGGTTTGATCGAGGGCGCGAGCGAGGGCAAGGGCCTGGGCCACCAGTTCCTGCGCCACATCGAGCGTACGGCCCTGATCATGCATGTCGTCGACATGACGGGCGGTTTTGAGGATCGCGACCCGGTTGAGGATTACCGCATCATCAACCGTGAGCTCGAGCAGTATGGCGCCGAGCTCTCGGAGCGTCCGCAGATCGTCGTCGCCAACAAGTGCGACGCGCCGGGCACGGCCGACAAGATTGCCGACCTTAAGCGTGCGGCACTCGACGACGGCCATATGTTCTTTGCCGTGTCCGCCGTGACGGGCGCCGGCCTCAACACGCTGATGCTTGCCGTGGGCGAGCAGGTGGCTAAGCTTCGCGCCGAGCTGGCGGTCTCCGATGAGCCGGTCGATCTGCGCGACGAGGAGTGGGAACGCCGCCGTCTGCAGCGCGAGAAGCGTTTCCGCATTGTCCAGGAAGAGCCCGGTGCCTTCCGCGTGGTCGGTCGTGCCATCGAGCGCATGGTCATCCAGACCGACTGGGAAAACGAGGAAGCCGTCATCTACCTGCAGCACAAGTTTGCGCGTATGGGTGTTGACGACGCGCTCGAGAAGGCCGGTTGCCGTGCGGGCGACGAGGTCCGCATTTGCCAGCGCGCCTTTGACTTTGAGGGCGCTGAGGACTTCTCGGAGTACGAGGAGCTCGAGGACGCTGGCGAGGACGTTGCCGTTGAGGCCATTGACGTGGCCGATGCTGCGGATGAGGGCGTCGAGGTTGTCGATGCGGCGGATGCCGCAGACGATGCCGAGACCTCGGAGGGCGAGTAGGCCATGTCGCTGCGCGGTGGAATCGGTTTGCCCGAGCTGCCCATAAAAGAGGGCAAAGAGTTTCGGCTTGGCATTATGGGCGGCACATTCGACCCGATTCATTACGGGCACCTGGTGACTGCCGAGCAGGCGCGCGAGTCGCTCGACTTGGACGCTGTGCTCTTTATGCCGGCGGGCTCTCCCGCCTTTAAGCTTGACAAGCCGGTGACGCCTGCCGAGGACCGTTATGCCATGACGGTCCTCGCCACCGCCGCGAACCCGGCCTTTTTGGCGAGCCGGTTCGAGATTGACCGTCCGGGCGTAACCTATACGGCCGATACGCTTCATGCCCTTCGCGACTTTTACCCGCCGCTGGTAAAGCTCTACTTTATTACGGGCGCCGACGCGATTATCGATATTGTGACCTGGCATGATGCCGAGCGAATCGCTGAGCTTGCTACCTTTATTGCGGCGACGCGACCGGGTTTTGATATCGATACGGCGCGTGCCCGAATCAAAGAGTCGGGGCTGCCGTTCGATGTGCGCTATATTCAGATTCCGGCGCTGGCGATCAGCTCGACGAACATTCGTAAGCGAGTTGCCCGCGGCATGAGCGTGCGCTATCTTACGAGCGAGTCCGTGCTCGGCTACATTCGCAAACGCAGGCTATATGCCGATTTGGGTCAAGAAGATTTTGAGTGATGGGGGCTACGTTGTCGGTAGAGGATCAGTTTGAGGGCGATGAGCGCGCGCTGCTCAAGCGCATTCAAGAGCTGCTCGATGTTCGCATGAAAGATAAGCGCAAGCGCTATGTGCATTCGCTGGGTGTTGCCGAGACCGCACTTCATCTTGCCGAGGTCTACGGCGTTGACCGCTTTGATGCCGCCGCCGCCGGCCTGATTCACGACTGGGATAAGGTTCTCTCCGACGACGAGCTCGTGGCCCGCGCGTTGCACTACGGCATCAAGGTTGCCGGCTCTCCTTCCGCCGCGACGCCGCTTTTGCATGGCCCGGTTGCCGCCTATGAGCTTCCGCAGCTTTTTCCCGAGCTGTCGCCGGCCGTTTTCCAGGCCGTCGACCGTCACACCGTGGGTGCCTGCGACATGACGCCGCTCGATATGGTGGTCTTTGTGGCAGATGCCATCGAACCCAACCGCCATGGTGATTATGCCCACGCGCTGCGCAAGATGGTGGGGGAGTCGACGCTTGACGAGTTGTTCTTCTCCTGTTTTGCGCAGGGTCTGGTCTATGTGATCCAGTCCGGGCGCTATCTTTATCCCACGGCTATTACGATTTACAACCATTACGCCCAGCTGCGCTAGCTCGGGTGTGTCTAGAAAGAGGTATTCCATGGCCGACGAGACCATGACTGACGAGCAGATTCTTGAAGGTGTGGAGCACAAGAGTTTCGTTGCCACGTCCGACCGCACTGCCGCCTCGCTGTCCGCGAGCGGTGTCGCCGCCGAGGATGTCGCCCGCGCCGCCGCGCAGGCCGCCTACGACAAGAAGGGCGAGGACGTGCAGGTGCTCGACCTGACCGAGCTTTCCGACGTGTGCGACTACTTTGTGCTTGCCACCGGTACCAACAACCGCCAGGTCGATTCTATCGTCGACGAGATTGAGGAGAAGGTCGCCGAGGCTTGCGGCGAGCATCCGTTCTCCATCGAGGGCCGTGAGCAGAAGACCTGGATGCTCATGGACTACGGCTCGGTTGTCGTCCACGTCTTCACTCCCGAAGCCCGCGACTTCTACCGCCTAGAAAAGCTCTGGGGTGACGCTCCTCAGCTTCCCCTCGACCTCCTCTAGTAGCTCATTTGGGACGGGCTTTTTTAGCTAGCTTCGCGCATTTCGCCGGGCAGTTGCGGTTTTCCGTACCTGCCCGGCTTTCTTTTTGCCTAAAGGCGGTTAATCGTTGAAGCGGGATTGGCGGCCGTAAGATAGGGCGGTGTCGCCGAATTTGTCTCGGACGGCGTCGATGGCGACGGAGAGGTCGCGTCGGTCGCTGGATTGGGCTCCGCGGTCGTCGACTTCGCAGAACAGGTCGGTCTGGATGCCGCCCTGATGGTCAAAGTCACTCATGCCGATGCCTGCTAAGCGAACATGCATGCCTTCCTGCCAGATGTTGTCGAGCAGTTCGAGCGCAACTGCCACGAAGATGTTCTCATCGTCGGTCGGATGAGGCAGCCGGCGCTGTGCCGAGCGACCGCTTCCATACGAATACTTGAGCTTGAGCGTCACCGTGGCGCCCGTTAGTCCCTGACGGCGCAGGCGGCGTCCCACTGACTCGCCCAGCAGCGCAATCGCCGCTTCGATGTCCCCGCGCTCAGTCAAATCTTTCGCAAAGGTGCGTTCATTGCTCACCGACTTGACCTCACGCTCTTCATCGAGACTTGTGACTTCGGATATTTCGAGTCCCAGCGCACGCTGGCGCATGCGTTCGCCGTTGACGCCAAAAATAGAGGCCAAGGTGGATTCCGGTGCACGTGATAGCTCGCCGAGCGTGTAGATGCGCATGCGGCGCAGTCGCTCCTCGGCCGAGCGTCCGATGCCGCTCATGGCAGACACGGGCAGCGCGGCCAAAAAGCGCTGCTCGGTTCCGGGACGCACGATGGTCAGCCCAAACGGCTTATCCCGCTCGCTTGCGATCTTTGCGACCGTCTTGTTGCAGCCCACGCCAATGGAGCACGTCACTCCCAGCGCTGCCACGCGGTCGCTTATGCGCCGTGCTACCAGTAGCGGGTCTTCGGGTGCAAAGCGACCCGGTGTGATATCGATAAAGGCTTCGTCGATGGATACGCGCTCAACGCGCGGCGTCTCGTCGGCGAGAATCGCCATGACCTGCGCGCTCACCTCGCGGTAGCGATCAAAGTGCCCGTGCGTCCAAATGGCTTGCGGGCACAAGCGCCGCGCCTCGGCCGAGGCCATGGCAGAGTGCACGCCAAAGCGACGTGCCTCATACGAACACGTGGACACAACGCCACGAGAATCGGCGTCCCCGCCCACGATGAGTGGCTTTCCGCGCCATTCGGGATGATCGAGCATCTCCACGCTCGCAAAAAACGCATCGAGGTCCATGAGGCCCACCGCCGGACCCGTCCAGGGAGGCGGCGTGACGCCCATGGCATCCTCATAACCGTATGTATGTTCGCGTCTTTCCATGTCATGAGTATACCGCGCAGCTCATGTGGGGTGCGTGTATGTGCTTGCAAATCCCGAATTCTTGTCTAAGATATGGATTTGCCCTCGACTACACCGAAGAAGTTGGTCTCACGGACTTCACCTGCCCGCGTCGATGGCGTATTATGTTCAACTGTTTGTTTGTAGTTGCAGCCTAAAGCTGCTTGGTTGGAGGAGTTTCCTTTGGCAGTCAAGATTCGCCTTGCTCGTCACGGCGCTAAGAAGCGTCCGTACTACCGTGTCGTCGTCGCCGATTCCCGCGCCCCGCGTGACGGTCGTATCATCGAGGAGGTTGGCCGCTACAACCCGATGACCGCCCCCAAGACCATCAACCTCGACCTCGAGAAGATCGCCGACTGGCAGTCCAAGGGCGCTCAGCTCACCGACGCTGTCGCCGCTCTGGTCAAGGCCGCCAACGAGGGCGAGAAGACCGAGACCGTCGTCAAGAAGTCCAAGAAGCAGCTCGCCAAAGAGGCCGAGGCCGCTAAGGCTGCCGCTGAGGCCGCTGAGGGCGCCGAGGAGTAAATCGTGCCTGAGGTTGACGCTGCACAGCTCGAGGGTGAGGCAATGCTCTCAGATCGCATCGCCGATCTCGTCGAATATCTCGTTGTTCAGATCGTCGACGACCCGGATTCCGTGAGCCTTGAGGTCATCGATGGTGACGACGCCTCTACGATTGAGGTTTCTGTCGCCGAGGATGACGTCGCTAAGGTCATCGGCCGTCGTGGCCGTACCATCAAGGCCATTCGCACGCTCGCCCGTGCACTGGCCGCTCGCCTCGACACTGCTGTCGAGGTAGAGGTTCTGGGCTAGGACCTTGAGGTCCCAGTACAAAAACATCGCCCGTGTGGTCAAGCCGCACGGAAGGAAGGGGGAGGTCCTCGCGCAGCCGCTGCGGGGGCTTCCTTCTGTATTAGAGCCGGGTATGCGTGTCGCCCTGACGCCGCCGGCGCTCAAGCGCGACCGCTTTTGCACGGTCGTGTCCGTCACCGATACGGGCGATGGCGATCTGGTCTCGTTTGAGGGCATTGACGACTTGACGGCCGCCGAGGGCATCACGGGATGCTACGTGCTGGCAAATCGTGACGACTTTGAGCTCGATTCGCTCGACGCTGCCTATACCGACCTGATGGGTCGCGAGGTGGTCGACGAGCGCTTCGGTTCACTCGGCACGATCGTCGAGATTATGTCGACGCCCGCTAACGATGTTTGGGTTGTCGAGGGCGATCGGTACGGCGAGGTACTGATTCCCGTGATCGAGCAGGTTGTGCTCGATCTTCCCGACACAGGAACAATTTCCGTCCACGTTATGGACGGCCTGATCGATATGGACAAGTAGGGAGGACAACATGCTGATCGAGACCCTTTCGGTCTTTCCCGAGATGTTTGAGCCCGTCATGTCCACATCGATTTTGGGCCGCGCCCGCAAGGCCGGCCTTTTTGATTTTAAGGCGTATAACCTGCGCGACTGGACGCACGACCGTCATCGTACCGTCGATGACGAGCCGTACGGCGGCGGGCAGGGCATGCTCATGAAGGTCGAGCCTATCGCCGAGGCCATCGAGGCCATTAGCGCGGAGGGCCCCAAGCCAACGGTGGTGTTCTTCACCCCGTGCGGCGAGCCCTTTACGCAGCATGTGGCCGAGCGCCTGCTCAAAAGCGAGCGCCTGCTGTTTGTGTGCAGCCGTTACGAGGGTGTCGACGAGCGTGCCTATGCGTATGCCGACGAGCGCCTGTCGATCGGCGATTACGTGCTCACGGGCGGCGAGCTTCCCGCTATGGTCGTTGCCGATGCCGTCGTACGCCTGATTCCCGGCGCCCTTGGTGACGAGATGAGCAACGTCGACGAGTCGTTCTCGACCGCCGAGGACGGAGGCCTGCTCGAGTATGCGCAGTACACCCGTCCTGCCGAATTCAACGGCGAGGGCGTGCCGCCGGTGCTCGTGAGCGGTGACCATGCCAAGGTTGACGCCTGGCGCCGTAAGAATGCCATCGAGCGCACCTGCCGCTGGCGTCCCGACCTGATCGAGACGGCGCGGCTTACGCCCCGGGAGCGCGCATACGCGCAGGAGATTCTGGACGCTTCGTATTCGCAGAGCGAGGAGTGAGAATGGTTCCATCGCAGCATTCCGCGTTGAGGGGCGCTTTTGAGTGGGTCGCGGTCATCGCGATCGCGCTCGTGGCCACCTTCCTGATCCGCACCTTTGTGGTCGAGCCCTTTGTGGTACCCACCGGCTCCATGGAGGACACGATCGAGATTGGCGACCAGATCCTGGCACAAAAGGTGAGCCTCGAGCTCGGTCAGCCCGTCAAACAGGGTGATATCGTGGTGTTCCACAACCCCGATGCCACTTCCGAGCATGATGTTCTTGTCAAGCGTGTTATTGCCACGGCCGGCCAGACGGTCGACCTGCAGGACGGCAAGGTGGTCGTTGACGGCCAAGCGCTCGACGAGGACTATACGACGGGCATGAGCTGGCCGCTTTCGGTCCAAGCGCCTGGCGCCCAGGTGAGTTATCCCTACACCGTTCCCGACGGGTGCGTGTGGGTGATGGGCGACAACCGCGAAAACTCTGCCGACTCGCGCTACTTTGGTCCCGTCGATCGCTCTGATTTGATCGCTGTGGCACTCGTTCGCTACTGGCCGCTCAACCGCATCGGCGCTATCGATTAAAAACCGCTATAGTACAGTACCTAACCGTGTAATCGTTTCGACGAGGGGATATTAGAGGCATGAACGCTTCATCGCTTTCCTTCCAAGACATCATCCTGCGCCTCCAGCAGTACTGGGGCGAGCAGGGCTGCGTCATTATGCAGCCCTATGACTCCGAGGTCGGTGCCGGTACCTTCCATACCGCGACCACGCTGCGCTCGCTCGGTCCCGCCGAGTGGCGCACCTGCTATGCTCAACCTTGCCGCCGTCCCGCCGACGGCCGCTACGGCGAGAACCCTAACCGCATGCAGCACTACTATCAGTTCCAGGTGCTCATCAAGCCGTCGCCGGTCAACGCCCAGGAGCTCTACCTGGGTTCGCTGGCCGCCATTGGCCTGGACCCCAACGACCATGACGTCCGCTTTGTCGAGGATGACTGGGAGAGCCCGACGCTCGGCGCCTGGGGCCTTGGTTGGGAGGTCTGGCTCAACGGCATGGAGGTCACGCAGTTTACGTACTTCCAGCAGGTGGGCGGCATCGAGGTCGACCCCGTGCCCGTCGAGATCACCTATGGCCTGGAGCGTATCGCCATGTAT
>CAKUHM010000008.1 GCA_934655835.1 uncultured Collinsella sp.
CAGCCGCTCACCTATGAGGAGCTACTGGTGCTGATCGAAAAGCTCATGCAGATCCATGCCGGCTACTTTGGCTGGACCCCTACGCTTGCCGAGAACGACTTGGTGGACTTCCTCAAGATTGAGTTTGGCCGCGTGGGAGCCGACACGCACCTGACGCCCCGTGAGGTCATCCGCGACTTTATCGAGCTGCTCGACATTCTGTGTCAAAACCCCGACGCCGACGTGGCCGAGCTACTGCAAAGCGTCGGCGGCGATGCGCTGGCACCGACAGCCGCAACAGACGGCACCGGCGCCGCAGGCGACAACCGCAACTTCGCCGAATTCACCATCTAACCTACCAAAAAGGGACAGGTTTATTTTGGTAGGTTTTATCTAGGCAAACGTTGAGGCAGCAATGCAGCAAGCTGCTGCCAGCCGCGTTGAGAGATTCGTTTTTGAGAGGAGGCCCCGTGAACGCTTTTGACCGATATGCTCCGTTTATCCAAGACTTCATCTACTCCCACGATTGGGAAAGTCTGCGCTCTATCCAGGTTGCGGCAGCAGATGCAATCTTTAACACGCAAGACAATGTGCTCCTGACAGCATCCACGGCATCCGGCAAAACCGAGGCGGCCTTCTTTCCCATCCTGACCGAGTTTTGGGAGAACCCGCCCGCGAGCGTGGGCGCCCTCTACATTGGCCCTCTCAAAGCGCTCATCAACGATCAGTTTGTACGCCTCAACGATCTGTGCGAAGAGGCCGATATCCCTGTCTGGCACTGGCACGGCGATGTCTCACAGTCGCATAAGGCCAAACTCATCAAAAAGCCGAGCGGCATCTTGCAGATTTCGCCCGAATCACTCGAGGCGCTCCTGATCCACAAGCACATGGCGATCCCGCGCATGTTCTGCGACCTGCGCTATGTGGTCATTGACGAGGTCCACTCGCTCATGCGCGGTGACCGTGGCGGCCAGACGCTCTGTCTTATCGAGCGCCTTTCGCGCATGGCAGGCGTGCAGCCCCGCCGCATTGGCCTTTCGGCCACCATTGGAGACCCCGAGCGCACGGGCGCCTTCCTGTCGCAGGGGACGGGACGCGACTGCGTCATCCCCCGCTTTGAGGAACCGCGCCGCGTGTGGCGCATCTCCATGGAGCACTTCTACAACTCAGGCCCCCAGGCGCAGCAACGAGGATTTATGAGCGCAGGTCCGCAGGAAGCTGAGGTGCTCGCATGCGAGCGCATTGAGGCAGCGGCACCCGCGGCACTGCCCGCCGGCATCCAAGATATGCGCCACAGCGGACAGCTCACACAGGAGGAACGCCGCCAGCGTCGCGAGCGAGCGCGAGGCAAGGCCGCCCCTAAGGACCGTCGGACTTCCTCGGCTCCCGAGGGAGAAGTCGACATCCCGCGAGCGACCGAGCAGGCGCTGCTCAACCCCACCGATACCGCACCCGACAACGCCGATCCCGGCATGGGCTATATCTTTGAACATACCCGCGGCCGCAAGTGCCTGGTCTTTGCCAACTCGCGCGAGGAGGCAGAGGCCGTGTGCTCCATGCTGCGCAGCTACTGTGAGAACCGGCACGAGCCCGACCGCTTCCTGATCCACCACGGCAACCTCTCGGCATCGCTGCGCGAGACCGCCGAGGAGCTCATGCGCGACGAGGAACAGGCACAGACAACCGTCACCACCTCCACACTGGAGCTCGGTATTGATATCGGTCGCCTGGAGCGAGCGTTCCAGATCGACGCGCCGTTTACCGTCAGCTCCTTTTTGCAGCGCATGGGGCGTACGGGCCGCCGCGATCTTCCGCCCGAGATGTGGTTTGTCATGCGCGAGGAAGAGCCCGAGCCGCGCACGATGATGCCCGAGACCATTCCCTGGAAGCTTCTACAGGGCATCGCGCTCGTACAACTCTATCGCGAGGAAAAGTGGGTCGAGCCGCCCGAGCTCGATCGACTCCCCTACAGCTTGCTCTATCACCAGACCATGTCGACGCTCGCCAGCACCGGCGAGCTCACGCCGGCCGAGCTTGCCCAGCGCGTGCTCACGCTCAGCTATTTCCATCGCGTCTCCGCCGATGACTACCGCGTGCTGCTGCGCCACCTCATTAAGATCGACCACATCCAGGTCACCGAGGGCGGCGGGCTCATCGTGGGCCTCGCGGGCGAGCGCATCATCAACAACTTTAAGTTCTACGCCGTGTTCCAGGAGAACGAGGAGTTTACCGTCCGCAGCGAATCGGCCGAGCTGGGCACGATCGTCAACCCGCCACCACCCGGCGAGCGCATCGCCATCGCAGGGCACTGCTGGATCGTCGAAGAAGTGGACTGGAAGCGTCACACCGTCTTTGCCACGCAGGTCAAGGGCCGTGTGCCGGCCTACTTTGGCGACTGCCCTGGCGACATTAACACACATGTGCTCGAGCGCATGCGCCAAGCGCTCAACGAGCATGCGGCGTACCCATACCTTATGGGTAACGCGCGGGCACGTTTGGCGCAGGCTCGTCATACCGCCGAGATTTCGGGGGCGGAAACCAAGCCGCTCATTAACCTAGGCGGCGATACCTGGGTGCTCTTCCCCTGGCTGGGCAGCTACGCCTTTTTGGCGCTCGAGCGCATGCTCAAGATTAAATGTGCCGCGGAGCTGGGCCTTCGCGGGCTCGATCCGTCACGCCCGTACTTTATGCAGTTTAAGATGAAGGCCGACGAGGAGACGTTCTTTGAGGTGCTCGCCGCCGAGGCCGAGAAGGACTTCGATCCCATCGAGCTCGTCTATCCTGGCGAGGTGCCTTACTTCGATCGTTACGACGAATTCGTTCCCGAGGAACTCGTGCGCAAAGGCTTTGCCGAAGGCGTTCTCGACATCGAAGGCATGAAGCAACGCGTCCTCGGCTGGCGCGACCACGCCTAAGACCAGTCTTTTTGGGACGGGGCTCAATGAGCTAGTCGTGGAGCGGAATGCCGAGAAAGTCGATGTCGAAGGGCACGGCTTCGGTGAAGGTGTAGTCACCGTCGCTGGCGATGAGCAGATAGTTCTCCTCACCGCCAAACTCTGTATCGCCACAGGGAATCACCCAAGCGTGGTCGAACACCTCGAGCGCCGTGGCGGCACAATCGCGCAGGAACGTGACATCACTTCCCTCGTTCGCGCTCACGATGTTGGCAACGTAAATGCCACCAGTATTCAAGCTGCCCCGCACCAAACGGAGTGCCTCAACGGTCGCCAGCTCACGCACGGGCTCGGCGCCGCCAAAGCAATCGCTCACAACCACGTCGTAGCGACGATGCCCAACGCTTGTCACGCCCAGGTACGAGCGCGCCTCGGCGGTAATCACCCGTAAGCGATCGCCTACCGTGCGCTCCAGCTCCTCCAAGTAGAACCAGCGACGCGCCAGACGCGTAATTTCGGCATCGTACTCAATGACATCCATGCGCAGGCCCTCATGCGACATCAGCGCATACTTGGGATAGGCAAACCCGCCCCCGCCCAGCATAAGCATGCGGTCGATACCATGCCCGTAAGCATCACGCATTGCGTCCTCGGCCTCAAACACATCGTCAAATGCGCGATAGTACGCAAAGACCGGCTCCGCCCAACGCTCGCCAACGTAGCTCGCACTTTGGTAGACGCCGCCCTGCACCAGCACACGGACCTCGTCACCGCTCTCATCGTGCACGCGTTTCACACGCGCCAACCCGTTGCGGGTTCGCGCAACCTGCAGACAGGCAGCACGAACAGCGACGGCAGCCGCACCGAGCGCCGCAGCTCCCAGGGCAACGCCGGCAACGACGCCGGCGGAAACACTCGGCTTGTTCATCTAGAGCTCCTTTTGCAGATAGAGGCCATGGTCGTAAAAACCAAGGTGGCGATAGTACTCACGCGTGCCAATCGCGCTGATCACATTGATGTGTGTATATCCCGCATCCTGAGCAATCTGGCACGCACGTTCCACGAGCGAACGTCCCAGACCGTGATGCTGAGCCGCCTGGCCCTGATCGCCCACACGCGCCGCCATACCATACACGTGCACCTCACGAATCATCGCCTCGTCCGGCAACGTCGGCAGCTCGTCCGCATGCGCGGCAACAAACGCGCGATCGGGCAGCGACAGGCGCAAAAAGCCGGCGATCTTGCCCTCGGGCGTCACCCACTGCAAAAAGCGCTCGCTCGTCACCGGCGTCTCGTAAGCAACCTCATCAAGAGAGAGTTCATCCAAATCGGCACCCGCGGTGCTGATCTCGCGATAGCGAATCTCACGCACCTTTGCGCCCTCGCCACGGGCTGCCAAGCGATTCTCAACGAGCTGACGCAGGTTGGGTTTCTTGTTGCCCACCATGATGTCGTCGGAACTAAAGTCGCGAATCATACGGCTGATACGGCAAAACGCCGGTGTCACCACAATGTCGTCGGCCAATACGTCGAGCAGCTCATCCTCGGTATAGGGACGCCACTCGCCTCGTTCGTAACAGCCCACCAGACGCGAGCCCTCAATGAGCGCGCACGGGTAGACCTTGACCTCGTCGGGCATAAAGGCGCCCTCGGTCATAAAGCGCTCGTAGTCGAGCTTGTCTCCCTCGGGTGTGGCGCCCAGCAAGTTGAGCATAAAGTGTGCATGGATCTTAAAGCCAAACAGCCTTGCAAGCGAAAACGCACGCTCTATCTGGGCCACCGTAATGCGACGCTCGTTAATGTCGAGCAGGTGCTGGTCGAGGCTCTGAATACCCATCTGAATCTTGGTGCAGCCCAAACGACGGATGAGCGTGAGAGCCTGCGGCGTTACAGCATCGGGACGCGTCTCGATGACGAGCCCCACCACGCGATGCTTCGCCGTCTCGTTGATGCGCTGCTGACGTTCAAGCTCCTCCAACGTAGCTGTCTGCCACTCGGCGACCTCGCCCCACGGCGTACCGGGACCGTACAGACGACGCACCGCGCGGTTATAGCCGCCCACGGCAGCATCCACACGCTCCTGCTCGTCGGCAACGCCGGCAGCAAGCTCAGCCTCATCGATCGCAATGCCGGCGGCCCGATAGTGCTCGCGACGCTCCGCCACCACCGGCGGCAGAGCGTCGGCAGGAGCGTCATCGAGCAGGCGCCCCGCCTCGGCACGGCTAATACCCGGGCGCGCCAGCATGGGATTAGCCGCCACACCGGCGACGGCATCGTCGTTGAGCGCACGGAAGAGCTCCGACATAAACCACGTCTGATAGCCTTGCGGATAGTCACTCCAGGTGCCACCGAGCACGATGAGCTCAATCTTGTCAGTCGCATGACCCATCTGCGAAAGCGCGGTCAAACGGGCGCTCACCTGCAGATATGGATCGAAGCAGTTTTGCTCTGCACGGGCACACGCCGGCTCGGCATGTAAATAGCTTTTGGGCATGCGCAGATCGTTGGGGCAAAACAGGCAATCGCCCGAGCACGGCCACGGCTTGGTGATGACGGTAATGGTTGCCACGCCCGAAGCCGTGCGACGAGGCTTCATACGCAGCACCTGCAGCAGTTGACGTTCCAGCTCGGCATCGACATTCCACCCAGCCCAACGAGCCGGCTCCTCGCGTTTCACCCGCTGGTAGAACGGCAGCAGACGGCGCTTGGCCAAATCGCGTTTGTCGGCACCCTCACGGCGCGCCTCGGCATGTATCAGTTTGACGAGCGCTTTGTCATCCACGGTCTCGCCGCGACGCAGAGCCTCGAGTATGTTCAAGATAATCTGTTCCATGCCCCCATTGTAAAGGCAAAGGAGCCGGAGCCGATCTCGGCTTCGGCGCCTTCATCAAACAGCGCGTCTATATCTTCGCCTAGGCTTTCGTCTGCCTCAATACTCCGAATCAAACGACATGTCGCCCGAACCGACCTCAAAACGATACGTGGCAGACTTGTCACCGTTATCGAATTCAAGATTCAAAATGGTCTCGCCGTCGTAGCCAAGCGGAAGGAAATCGCTCTCGAAGTCGCCGCTGCCCAAGGTGAGGCTCGCCTTAAAGCCCGTCGAGTTCGGAACCGTCATCTCCACATCGCCCGAGCCCACACTCACGTCCATCGAGTTCGCGGGGGCCTGATTCAGCGCAAACGACACATCGCCCGCTCCGACCTCAGCGCTGAGCGCATCCATCACGCTGCCCGTAAACTCCACATCTCCCGAACCCAGGAAAAGTTCGAAACCATCACAGATGACACCGACGATCTGCAGATCACCAGAGCCCACGTGCGCGTTGACTCCCTTCAGGTGTTCGGCAACACGGCGCGGCAGCTCGACCGTAACCGCGCGGTCGATTGCCTTACCGTCATCACTTCCAAACTGGGAAACCTTGAGTGTCGAGTCTTCAACGGATGCGATGTTTTGCGTCGCGGCCTTGGAGGAATCCACACCCTTGGCAACGCGCCCCCGTTCAATAACGCGAACCTTGTTGCCATCAACAACCTTGACATCTACCGTAGCCGCATTGATATCAAAATCGAGGTAACGAAACTCATCGGCATCGAAGGTCGTACTCGAAAGCTGCTGAGGCTGAGCGGAGTAGTCGTCATCGTTAAATAAATCGTCTTCGTCGAGCGTGTCATCCATTCCAGGCAAGTCGGACGCAATATCGCCGAGACCCCATGGTCCATCATAATGAAGCAATGTCCGCGAAATACCAAAGACAAGTCCGATGATGAGCACAAACGCTCCGATACCAACGCCCAAGCGCACCTTGGATTCATGTGAGAGCTTCATCATTCATCACCTTCTTTGGCACTCGGCTCAGCGGTGGTCGAGGCAGTCATGTCAGTGTCAACCGCAGCGGAAACATCCTGCACCTGAGTCCTGGCCGCCACCGGCGCAGACCCAACCTGGATATCCCCGCGCGCCCAATCGCCATCGAGCGCACGTGCCACCCAGTGATAGATGGGAATCGTAAAGAAGATCAGCGCGGCAAAGGGGCCGGCACCAAAGAGGAACATCAGCAAAAAGAACAGCAGCCAGCACACGGCCCAATACGGGAACGACTGGAACGGACCCTTCATCGGAGTCGGATTGACCGCACCGCCGCCCGTCGCCTGCGCCGTCGCGGCATTGGCGGCCTGCGCACTCCAACTTGCCGCCTGGGCCGCCTTGGCCGCGGCGTCACTCGCCTGCGTTGCCGCCTCGGTAGCTCGCGCTGCGGCCTCGTGGGTGCGGGCACGTTCCGCTGCCTCGGCCTCGCGCTGACGGGCGCGGTCCTCGTTCTCAAACTCGATATCGTCCTCGATCTCGTCGCTCGGATTGAGCAGCTCGTCTAGACTCACGCCATAGAGCTTGGCGAGCGAGATCAGATTCTCGGTATCGGGCGAGCTCTCCGCGCGTTCCCATTTACTGACCGCCTGGCGCGACAGCCCCAGCTTTCGCGCTAGCCCCTCTTGGCTAAAGCCCTTACTGCGACGAAGGTCGGCGAGCCGCTGCGCAGTTTCTACATTCATGGTTCCTCCTATGCTTTTGCCAGCCGTGCCGCCGGACCGTTTTGTTCTTAAGGCGCCTTGCACAGTTAAAAATCTATCCGTCACCGCCAAAAACATGCCACCTATTCTAGTGAGATTTTTGACAACCGGCGGTTGCGGGCGCATATGAGCTGCGGAAATGTGTCCAAACAAAGCAATGACCCGCCGCTTGGTTGTCCCCGTTGCGGCGTTAACGGTAGTATGGTCGTACTGTTTATTCCGCACCGCCAACGGAGGGAGTTCCGCGCCGTGAACCGCGATTTCGCCTCATCGCTCATCCAGCTCAACAATACGTTCTATCGCGAGCACTCCGCCTCCTTCTCCGATACGCGCCAGGCCCCGTGGCCCGGCTGGGTGCGCACCATGGACATCGCGCTCGAACAGCTCGACGTCGCCACGATCGAGCATCCCGTCCGCGTCTTCGATCTCGCCTGCGGCAATATGCGATTCGAGAACTTTGCCGCCGGCGGCACGCTTGCCGCCAAGGGCGTAGATGGCGCGAGTCCCTCGGCGGATGCCAGCTGCCCCTTTGAGTTCTACGGCGTCGACTCGTGCCAGGATCTGGCCATCGACGCGCGCGGTCATGCCCTGCGCATCCCCAACTTGCACTTCCAGGAGCTCGACGTGCTCGACGCCCTCATGAAGCTCAACCCTGCCGAGACGCCCGACGTGCTCTTCGACGCGCCACTTGCCGACATCTCGGTCTGCTTTGGTTTTATGCACCACGTGCCCTCGTGCGAGTACCGCGTACGCGTGCTCGACGCCCTGGTACGCCAAACGCGCCCGGGCGGCATCATCGCCATCAGCTTTTGGGAGTTTATGAACGACGAGCGCATGGCACGCAAGGCCGTTCGCGCCGAAGCCCGCGCCGAGCTCACCCCGCCGTTTGAAGGCTATGACTCTGCGCAGTTCGAAGCCGGCGACCACCTCATTGGCTGGCAAAACGACCGCCACGCCTACCGCTATTGCCATCACTTTGACGATCAGCAGATCACCGACCTGGTGCGCGGCGTGCGCACATTCTACAAGAGCGGCGAGGTCCCTGTGCGCGAGCTTGAGCGTTTCCACGCCGACGGTCGCAGCGGCGAGCTCAATCGCTATGTAATCCTTAAGCGCTTGTAGGCGTCAGCGATTCGTCGCTGAGCCGCACCGCATCTTTCGGGCAAATCGCGCCCACCCCTTCCAACCCATTGCCGGAACGTGCAGCCATGCGTTTCGCACTTATGACCAAGGAGCCTCATGGGAGCCGTCCACGTTCGCACGCCTAAGAACTTTGTGCTCGAGGAGCGCCTGGAGCGCTACGCCGACGCCATCGAGACGAGCCCCGAGAACTATGCCGGACGTTGGCGTGAGGCATGCACGCCGGCTGGCGGCAAGCCCTTCGCCCGCCTTCACCTGGATCTGGGCTGCGGCAAAGGAACCTACTTGGTTGAGCGTGCTCACCGTGAGCCCGACACGCTCTTTATCGGCATGGACCAGGAGCCCATCTGCATCGCCTATGCCGCGCAGAAGATTTGCGAGCAGGAGCTGCCCAACGCTCTCGTCTTGCCACGAGGCGCCGCATCGCTGCCGAAGCTATTTGCTGCAGGCGAGCTCGATGCTGTCACTATCAACTTTCCCACGCCGCAGCCCAAGGCCAAGTACGCCAAAAAGCGCCTTGTCCATGTCGACCATCTAATGCTGTACCGTCCGCTCTTCGCAGCCGGCGCCACCGTCACGCTGCGCACCGATAGCAAGCCGCTGCGCGACTACGCCCTGGGGCAGTTTGCCGCGGCCGGCTACGACACGCTTTGGGTAAGTGACGACGTACGCCGCGACCATCCCGAGCATCCCGAGACCGAATACGAATGCCGCACGCGCGAGATGGGCGCCGTCGTCTATGGCATCTGCGCCACACCCGGCGAGAAGCCCACCGAAGAGCAGCTCGCGACAGGCCGGGCGCAGGAGCAAAGCCTCGCCTGCTATCTGCCCGACGACCTCGATGAGCTCACCTACGTGCCCCTCGGCATGGAAGAAGCCGTCGAAAACTTTAAGAACCGCGCCCGCAAGGGCAAGAAGCGTTTACCGCAGGAGTCCTAGAGGCCTCTGATGGTCGCGGCGTCGGCAAACAAGTGCAAATAGCTGCCAGCGAACGACCCTCAAATCTAAGTGAGTAGACTTTTTTGCAATAGCCAAGCACAACCCACATAGCGAAAAATAAAACCGCAGGTAGAGCCCTTGCGCAAAAGCCGTGTGCTCGCGATATTGCAAAAAGTCTACTCACTTAGCTGTCAACTGCACCAAACGACTGGGTAGAACGCCCATTTCCTGCATTTTCTCGCGCGCTGGCGCCCCATGCCGCCGCTGCGCCATAATGGATGGCGGACAAACGCGAGAGAAAGCAAACCACATGGCACAGACCACGACAGATACTTCCGCCAGCACCGTCTCCGGCGCCGGCGCCGCCAGCTCATTCTCGGGTGGCACGGGCACCGAGGCCGAGTTCGGCTCGCTCGGCGCGCTCTCCCCCACCTGGTGGGAGCCCGAGGACGGCAGCGAGCCCGAGCCGTGGCTCACGCCCGACCAGGCCTTCGAGCGCTTCTTTGAATGGACGAGCGACCGCGGCATTGAGCTGTGGGATCACCAAGAAGAAGCCCTCATGGACCTAGCCGCCGGTGACCATGTCATTTTGGGCACGCCGACCGGCTCGGGTAAATCGCTTGTCGCGCTGGGCATGCTCTTTATGGGCATGGCGCAAGGCAAGCGCTGCTATTACACCGCCCCCATCAAGGCCCTGGTCAGCGAGAAGTTTTTTGACCTGGTGCAGGTACTCGGCCGCGATAACGTCGGCATGATCACCGGTGATACGCATATCAACACCAAGGCGCCCGTCATCTGCTGCACGGCCGAGATCCTTGCCAACGACGCGCTGCGCGAGGGCGAAGACGCCGACGTGGGTTGCGTCGCCATGGATGAGTTCCACTACTTTGCCGACCCCGATCGCGGCTGGGCCTGGCAGGTGCCGCTGCTCACCCTGCCCCATACACAATTCATGCTTATGAGCGCTACGCTTGGCGATGTCACCGCGATCGCCGCTTCGCTCGAGGAGCACACCGGCGCCACCTGCGACCTGGTCGTCGACGCCCCGCGTCCCGTGCCGCTGAGCTACGACTATGTAACGACCTCGCTCGAGGGCACCGTCGAGCTCGCGATGCGCCGCGGCGAGGCCCCGCTCTACATCGTGCACTTTAGCCAGGACGCCGCGCTTGCCACGGCGCAATCGCTCGCCAACTTTGGCATCGCCAGCAAGGAGCAGCGCGAGGCCATCAAGGAGGCTGCCAAGGGCACGAGTTTCTCCACGGCATTCGGCAAGATTCTCAAGCGCCTGCTCGGCTGCGGCGTCGGCGTGCACCACGCCGGCATGCTGCCGCGCTATCGCCTATTGGTCGAGCGCCTGGCGCAGCAGGGATTGCTGCCCGTCATCTGCGGCACCGACACGCTCGGCGTCGGTATCAACGTGCCCATCCACACCGTGGTGCTCACCGCGCTCACCAAGTTCGACGGCTACAAGATGCGTCGCCTGCGTGCCCGCGAGTTCCATCAGATCGCCGGCCGCGCCGGTCGCTCGGGCTTTGACACCGAGGGTATGGTCATCGCCGAGGCACCGGAGCACGAGATCGAGAACGCCAAGCTCATGGCCAAGGCGGGCGACGACCCCAAAAAGCTCCGTAAGATCAAAAAGAAGAAGGCCCCCGAGGGCTTTGTCACCTGGAACAAGCAGACCTTTGAGCGCCTGATTGAGACGCAACCCGAGACGCTCAAACCGCGCCTGCGCATCACGCACTCCATGGTGATCAGCGTGGTCGAACAGGGTGGCGACGCCCGCGCCCGCGTGCATGACCTCATCGAGACAAGCCTGCAAACGCCCGAGGAAAAGGCCAAGCTCGAGGTTCGTGCCGACGAGATCTTCGCCACGCTCATCGACTCCGGCGTCGTCGTGCGCACCGAGGTGCCGCCCGCACCCGACGCTCCGGCTGACGCCGCGCCTGACATCGACTACGCGCTGACGGTCGACCTGCCCGAGGACTTTGCGCTCGATCAGCCGCTTTCGCCGTTCCTTCTCGCCGCGCTGGAGCTGCTCGACCCCGAGAGCGAGACCTACACCATGGACCTCATCTCGATGGTTGAGGCTACACTCGAGGACCCCAAGCAGGTGTTGCGCGCACAGGAGCGTGCTGCGCGCGACCGCGCCATGGCTGAGATGAAGGCTGACGGCGTCGAGTACGAGGAGCGCTTGGAGCGCATCCAGGATGTGACCTACGAAAAGCCGCTCGAGGACTTACTTGATGCCGCCTTCGACAAGTACTGCCAGGAAGTGCCTTGGGCCAACGACTACCAGCTCTCGCCCAAGAGCGTCCTGCGCGACATGCTGGAGAGCGCGAGCGACTTTAAGGGCTATATTCAAAAGCTCGGCATCGCCCGCTCCGAGGGCATCCTGCTGCGCTACCTTGCCGAAGCCTACCGCTCGCTCGATCGCACCGTGCCCATCGAGAAGCGCGACGAGCGCTTGCGCGACATTATCTCGTGGCTGGGCTTTGTGGTGCGCTCGGTGGACTCGAGCCTGGTGGACGAGTGGGAGAACGCCGGCAACCCGGCCGCACTCGACGCCGCGCCGCCTCAGGGTATCGACGAGGTTGTGGCAGACCGCCGCGGCTGCACCCTGCTGGTGCGCAATGCGCTCTTCCGCCGCGTGACCCTTGCAGCCCGCGAGCACGTCCGCGACCTGGGCGAGCTCGATGAGGACTGGGGCATGAGCGAGGTTCGCTGGCTAAAGGCGCTCGACGCCTATCACGAGCAGCACGAGGAAATCCTCACCAACGGCGACGCCCGCAGCTCGGCGATGTTTACCATCGACGAGAGCGACGAGAAAACCGACCACGTGTGGCACGTGCACCAAATCTTTGCCGACGAGGATGGCGACCACGACTTTGGCATCATGGGCGATGTCGATCTGGACGCCACGCAAGACGGCGGCGAGGTCATCTTCACCCACTACCGCGTCGGCTTTATCGAAGACCTGCTCGAAGGCTAGCCGAATCAGCCGAGCAAACAAAGCGGGGCCGCTGGCAACATCGCCAGCGGCCCCGCTTTTTGCGCGATACGCTATCCCCTACTCGGTATCCTCGACCTCATACGAATCGGCCTCGGCGGGCTCATCGCCCGTGTCAGCCTCGCGTGCCTCGTCAAACGCCGCCTTCATGGTCTTGTTGCCCCAGGTGAGCTTGCGGATTGTAAGCTCATCGGCCTTGTTGTGGGCCAGACGCAGATTCTCGGTACTGCGACGTAGGTCGTCCTTGGTCTTCTCGAGCTGTTTGATGGCAGCGTCGATCTCCTTGATGGCCGATTCGAACTGCTTGCTCGCCAAGTTGTAGTTGCGCGAGAAACCATCCTTGAACTTTTCCATCTTGGCTTCGAAGTTCGTGACATCGATGTTCTGCTGTTTGTACTCCGCCAGTTCCTGCTTATAGCGCAGCGAGCCCATAGCGGCGTTGCGCAGCAGCGTGATCATCGGGATGAAGAATTGCGGGCGGATCACATACATCTTCTCGTAGCGATAGCTCACGTCCACGATGCCGGCGTTATAGAGCTCGCTCTCGGGCTCGAGCAGGGTGCAGAGCACCGCGTACTCGCAGCCTTTCTGGCGGCGATCGTGGTCGAGTTTCTTAAAGAAGTCCTCGTTCTTGTGCTTGGTTGCGGTTTCATCGTTCTCGTTTTTCATCTCGAACATAATCGAGATGATCTCGTTGCCGCCCGCATCGCACTCACGGAAGATGAAATCACCCTTGGTGCCCTCGGACGCATCGTTGTCTTTCTCGAAATACGCATTGGGAAACGCCGTCATGCGCAAGCGATTGAACTCCGTCTCGCAGTGCTGCTCGAGCGACTCGCCCACCATCTTGGTGGACAGGCGCACCTTCATGTCCTTCAGGCGCTCAATCTCTTCGT
This sequence comes from uncultured Collinsella sp., assembly GCA_934655835.1. The sequence goes on from CAKUHM010000008.1 coordinate 13,428, forward strand.
CCTTGTAGCGAATGAGCTCGTCACTCGCGCGCTTTGCCTGAGCAAGCTCGAGCTCGTGGGCCGCCTTGGCCTGCTCCTCGCGAGAATCGCGCACCGCAAGCTCGCTCGTGAGCTTCGCGCGCGCCTCATCGCGCTCACGCTCCGCCGCGGCAACCGCCTCCGACAGGTTCATTTTTGCCGTCAGCTCCTGCTCACGCAGCTGGGCGCGCAGACCCTCTGCCTCCCGCTCAGACTGAGCCTTTGCGGCGGAGAACTTCTCCTTCACCTTCGCCTGATAGTCGGCAAGCGTGCGCTCAGCTTCGCTGCGAGCCGCAGCGAGCTCGCGCTGCGACTCAGCCGCGGCAGCGGCAAGCGCCATCTCCTGAGCTTTGTCCGCCGCAGAGAGCTTCGCCTGCAGCTCGGCAATCTGGGCATCGCGTGCGGACAGGTCGTTTTGAGCGGCATTGCGCACCGCGGCCTCGGCAAGCTTGGCTTCGTCGTCCTTGCGTCCCAGCTGCGCACGCAGGTTGTCAATCTCGCGCTGGAGCTCAGCATTCTCCTTTTGAGCATCGGCACGGGCCTCAACAGCCGCACGCTGGCTTGCGCTCTCGCGCTCTGCGGCAGCGCCCTCGAGCTTGGCGCGCAGCTCGGCAAGCTCGGCGTCGCGCTTGGCAACTTCCTGCGCCAGCTCCTGAGCCGCGGCGTTTTTCTGCTCAACAAGCTGAGCGTTGCGCTGGGACTCCGCCTCCTGCAAGGCAGACGCCGAACGCGAACGCTCAAGCTCCAACGCCTGCTCGCCTTCGCGCTGGACAGCCTTCACACGTTCGTCAAGATCATGCGAAAATTCAGCATCGCGCACCTGTTTGACGATGTCCGCATAGCCGGACGCATCGACCTTAAAGACTTCGCCGCAATGCGGGCACTTGATCTCGTTCATAGCAGCTCCTCGATGGACGCAAATTTTAACCGTCTACACTCTACCGCGCCGCGCGGACAAAAAAGGCACCGCCGCCAGAATGGCAACGGCGCCAAAACCACCACAAAGGCGCCTGTCCCCATTGTGGTGGTTTGGGAGCTTTACAGGTCGCGGTAGTCAATCAGGCGCAGGTCGTCCTGAGCCTCGAGCCACGCCCGCAGCTCGGGGTCGATCAGTGCATCGACCTCCTTGGTACGATCGGTCGTAAGCGAGCTATTCTCTAGGATAAAGCGATCGAGATAGCCCGGGTGGCACACGAAGACGACCGTCTCGCCATCGGCCATCTCGCGAACCGTCTGCATGATTGCTTCCTTGGGCTCGTAGCCCGGCTCCATCGAGCGCATCACCATACGCAGGTCGGTATCTCCGCAGTGCACCACGGCCGTGGGGTCGAAGCTCGCCTTTTGCTCCTTAAGGCCCAGCTCCTGCGCCACCGCCGAGATCGCTCGATTGAGGTTTTTGCTCATAACGGCGTGGGCCTCAAAGTAATCGGGCTCGCGACCCACGATCTCGACAAAGCGGTCATGCTGCGCACGAATCTCAATGCAGGCCTCGTCGAAGTCAATCAGTTCCTCGCCACGCTTAAAGTGCTCGCGGAAGGTACGGCTGCTATGGAACTCGCCGTTGCCGTCGAGCAGACTCGGGATGAGCGCCGGGTCGGCACACGGCTTTCCCAGGCACACATTGGTATGCTGGCCCACCGCAATGCCGGCATCCGCCACGAGCGACCAGCCACGCTCGGCCTCGGGCATATTGGGCATAAGGCCCGCCGAGCGCACCAAACCCTCGTTAACACTACGGGCAATCCCCAGGTCAACGGCGTACGAATAACCGATATCGTCGGCACGAATGAGCAGTTGCTTCATAACAACTCCAATCTAAGGAAAAAACACCACAAAGGTGCCTGTCCCCTTTATGGTGGCTTGAGGGTTACAGTCCAAAGAAACTCAAGATCTGGTCTCGGCTTACGGGCTTGTAATTGTTGGCGTCGAGGCCGACATCGTAGCGGAAAATGGGACGCTCGCGATCACGGTTGCGCGTGTTGGTACGGTCTCCCCTGCTGTGGATATGCCCGTGCAGCATAATGGCGCCACGCGCTTTGCCGTTCCAGCTGAGCATGGGGTAATGGCTCAGAACCAGACGATATCCCTTGGCATAACCGGGAGCAATCTCCAGGTAATCGCGCACGTCATCCCAAATGTGCGGTGCGTCCGGATCCTCCCAATCGCCGTCATGGTTACCACGTATGAGCGTGACGTTTTGGCAGGCAATACGCTCGCGCAGGCGCACGGCCTCCGCCATGGGCAAGCGATACGTAAAGTCTCCCAGGATGTAGAGGCGGTCGTCCGCAGCAACGCATTCGTTAATGGCATCGATAACCTTACGGTTCATTTCCTCGACCGAGGCAAACGGTCGATCCATATCGTGCAGGATATTCGTGTCGCCCAGGTGCAGGTCGGCGGTAAACCACATCATCGTCTGTGTCCTCATTTCGCAACGCGTTTTACTGAAACAAGTATACAGACGCTTTAACAGGACCGCCTAGCCAAAGAGCCCGCCAAACAATCCACGGCGGCGCTTGTCATTCTTTTTCGATACGTCGACTTGCGCGTTCTTATCCTTCTGCTTTTTGCGATCCTGCTCCAGCTCGTCGTCATCGAGCAGCAGATCCCACTCAAATGGATCATCCGTCAGATCGAACAGGTCGTCGTCATCAAACATGGCAAGCCCTCCTAGATGCCGGAATGTCCGGCGTTTGACCTTACCGAGAAGTCTAAAGGCACGTGCGGACACAAATTCACCCACCCGGGCCTTTTCGACCGTTCATCGCAACGATTGCATGACGGAGCGTTTGCAGATAAGATAGGGGCACGGATGGCACCCGTTGCAGCGGGTCTTGCCAACTCCGGTACACGTTTTCATCGTGAGAAGTGGCCGTCTTCGCTTACGCGGGGGCGGCCACTCTGTTTGTCCCCTATCTGCTGTCTTTTTCTAATGCACAAACATGCGCACGAATTTGCGCTTCCAGCTTGCGTAGGGGGCGTAGCGGAACGGTACATCCAGCCATGTTGCCTTGTTCACGATGCTCTTCTTGTGGCTAAACGTATCGAAACTCTCGCGGCCATGGTACTGCCCCATGCCGCTCGCGCCCATGCCGCCAAAGCCCATATGGCTCGTAGCCAGATGCATGAT